>JASLHV010000134.1 GCA_030153205.1 Roseiarcus sp.
GCGCCGAGGCAGATGCCGAGAAACGGCTTTTGTTCTTTCAGCGGCCTTTCAAGCCAGCCGATCTGCCGGCAAATCCATTCGCACTCGTCATTTGCGCTCATCGGGCCGCCAAAGACCACAACGCCGTCATGTTCCGCCAAAGTTTCAGGCAGGGGCTCGTCAAGCGAATGGCGCCGGACGTCCAATTCCGCGCCGGCCTCGCGAAGCAGCGAGCCGATCCGGCCCGGCGTCGAATGCGCCTGATGCAGAAGGATCAAGACTTTCGGGCTTTTGTCGCGCTTGACCACCGTCGTCAGTTCCAGCCGTTTGCAAATGGCGCGTGTCTTCTACGCCGTCGCTAACAAACTAATTAGCAAAGATTGTGCCGATCTTACCAAGCATACGGAATAATGAGATCATTGATCGGCGGTTTCAAACGGATTTACGAGGGCCAATCCGATTCCTTCAAAATCGGCCGTGTTGCGAGTCGCAAGCGTCATCGTGTTGGCCAAAGCGACCGCAGCGATCAAGGCGTCCATCGTCGAGATAGGTCTCCCGGATTTGCGCCTTTCAGAACGCAATTTGCCGAAACGAATCGCCGCCGCCCGATCAAACGCGAGAATGCGATCCGCGAATAATTCGTCGACGAGACGATCACAGGCCTTCTCTAATGCCGATCGCTTGGCGCTTGGCGTGAGCAACTCAAGGCCGAAGCGAAGTTTCGGCAAGAAGAGGCGTTGATATATAGAGCGAGCGAGTCGGCTGCGCGTCGAGCCAACGCACTGCGTGCGGGGCGCGGCCGGGGTGTTCCTGTCGTCGCCACAGGTGCGGCCCTTCAAACGAAAAACGCGCAAACGGCGATTTCGTCTTTCTTCCGTCTCATCTGAATATCAGAGACGCGTGGCTCTACCCCTTCGCGCCTTCCTTCTGCTTCGCCTGCTTGATGAATTTCTTGGTCACCCGATCGCGCTTCAACTTCGAAATGTGATCGATGAAGAGCACGCCGTTGGTGTGGTCGATCTCGTGCTGCAGGGCTGTCGCGAGCAAGCCCTCGGCCTCGATTTCCTGCGGTTTCCCGTCGCGATCAAGGAACTTCGCGCGGATCCGGGCCGGCCGCTCGACCTCCTCGTAATATTCTGGGATCGACAGGCAGCCCTCCTCGTAGACGGACTTTTCGTCCGACGACCAGACGACCTCCGGATTGACGAAATAATGCGGCTGCGGCGGCTCGTCCTTCTTGGCGAGATCGATGACGACTAAGCGTTTCAGGACGCCTATCTGCACCGCCGCCAGGCCAATGCCCGGCGCGTCATGCATGGTTTCGACCATCTCGTCCAAGAGCTTGCGCGTGTCGTCATCGACGGTTTTCACCGGCTCACTGACGAGGCGCAGCTTGGGGTCAGGCAGGATGATGATCGGTCGGATGGCCATGTCTCAGAAGCGTTTATGACGGCCGGGTGATAAAGGCGACGTTCCCCCCCGTCAATTCCCGTTCTCTATTCGTTCGAGGCGCCGAATCGTCTATGCTTATCGGCATGGATCAACTGACCGTTCTTCTTGCCCGATATTCCCTGACGCCGCGCGACGCCTTGATCGCGGCGGCGGCGCTTGCGGCTGTGGCGCTCTTTTGGCTCATCGGCGCAGCGCGGGCGCGGCGGGCCCGAGTGGAGGCGCTCACACGGCAAGGCGAAATCGATGCGCGCCTAGAGACGATCAGCCGCGCCGGCGCCGAACTTGGCGGACGCATGCAAAGCCTCGCCGACGTCCTGGGCTCGCGCCAGGCGGACCTCGCCCGCCTGGTCTCCGAACGGCTCGACAATGTCGGCGCGAGGGTCGGGGCTGGTCTGGAGCTCAGCGCCAAATCGACCGGCGAGACTCTAACCAAGCTCAACGAACGCCTCGCCGTGATCGACGCCGCCCAAACCCGTCTCGCCGGCCTCACCCTGGAAGTGGTCAGCCTCAAGGACATCCTCGCCAACAAGCAGAGCCGCGGCGCTTTCGGCCAGGGACGGATGGAGGCGATCGTTCGCGACGGCCTGCCGGCCAACGCCTATGATTTTCAATTCACGCTGTCGAACCGGACGCGGCCCGATTGCGTCATCCACCTGCCTGGGGACAACCGGCCGATGGCGGTCGACGCGAAATTTCCGCTCGAAGCCTTCAGCCTTTTAAAGGACGCTCGCACCGAGGAGGCGCGCAAAGCCGCTCAAACGCGCGTGCGCGGCGATGTGGGCAAGCATGTAAAGGATATTGCCGAGCGCTACCTGATCGCCGGCGAGACGCAAGAGACGGCGTTGATGTTCGTACCTTCCGATTCGGTCTATTCCGACCTCGTCGAACATTTCGACGATGTCGTGCAGAAGGCGCATCGATCGCGCATCGTCATCGTGTCGCCATCGCTCTTGATGATGGCGATCCAGGTGATGCGCTCCATGTTGCGCGACGCGGCGATGCGCGAGCAAGCCCATCTTATTCAGGACGAAGTCGCCAAGCTGCTGGACGATGCGCGCCGCCTCGGCGAACGCGCCGTAAAATTAGAAACTCATTTCCGACAGGCGCAGGACGATCTTGCCGGCCTCACCACCTCGGTGGAGAAGATCACCAAACGCGGCGAGCGCATCGTCGCCATGGAATTCTCGGAATCTCAGCCGCGCGCGACTGTCGAGACGCTGCCGCATTTACGGCTGGCGAAAGGCGGCGAATAGGCGCTGCGCCCCTATCGCCCCTTCAGGACCAACCGCCCGCGCTCGACCGAATAACTTTGCAGCCGATCGAGGAAATTCGCGCCGAGCAGGTTCTCGTTGAGAGCCCCGGGCCGCGCGACAAGCGCATGAACATTGCGTACGACGATTGGCCCGATCGCGACGCGATCGAGCATCGTATCAGCGGCGAGCGCCGCGCCATTGGCGGTGGTGACGCTGACGTCGTAGTCGAGATTGGCGACGTCGACGCCCATTTTCTTCGCATCCTCGGCGCGCAGGACCACGGTCGAAGCGCCGGTGTCGAAAAGAAAGGACGTCGACACATTGTTGACTTTGGCGGCTATGATGAATTGGCCGCCGATACGGCGCGGAATAATCACCTCGCCGCCCTGCCCGATCGTCACTTCGCCAGGCGAGAGTTCGGCGAGCACGCGATTGGCGATATCGCCGAATTCGAAGCGATAGGCGTAGACGCCGGTGAGGCCGATGATCAACCCCAGCCAGACGACAGCGCCGCTTATCGCGCGGACGAAATCGGCGAGGCCGATCCGGCGCGATCTGACGCCGAGAGCAACGGCGAGAAAGAGGCCGACCGCGCCTGCGATGGCGGCGAATTTCTGATGATCGAAACCGAGAATCGGCGTCTCGGGCGGCGTTGTCAGGAGGACAGCCCCTGCGACCAGAAGAACGCCAATTGGAATGAGGAAACGCATCTCAGCCGCGCTCTCGCTCCGACACCCTGCCCCC
>JASLHV010000159.1 GCA_030153205.1 Roseiarcus sp.
GACTCGCCGCGGGCGCCGCCGGCGGCGTGGTTCGCGCGGGCGAGGCCGAAGGCGCGGCGGCGGTCTGAGTCGAGGGCCTGGGTATGGGCGGCGGCGCGGGCCTCGGCGCCGCTGGCGAACCGTCGTCGACCGCGGGCGCGCCGCGTTCGCCCTCGAGCCGGGCGACAGCGGCGTCCAGCGCCGCTTCCTCGCGCGCGATGACATCCTCCGCCAGCGGCGGCTTCAGCGAACGCAACTGGCCAATCAACGCCTTGCGCGCGCGATCATAGATCGCTTGCCGCGCAGCAGGCGTTGTCGTGCTTGGCAGCCCAGCTAAGGCCTTGGCCAGGAGCGGATAATAATCAGCCATGATCGATTCTGGTCACTCTACCAACGCCCCGGAAAAGGCCATTAGTCCTGAAAAGGATCATGCACAAGAATTGTGTCCTCACGTTCTGGACTGGTCGACAAAAGCGCGACGGGCGCCCCGACCAGCTCTTCGATGCGGCGGACATATTTGATGGCCTGAGCCGGCAGGTCAGCCCAGGAGCGTGCGCCCCCGGTCGCCCCGTTCCAACCCTCGATCGTCTCATAGACCGCTTCGACCCGCGTCTGCGCCGACTGCCCGGCGGGCAGATAGTCGATGTCCTTGCCGTCGAGGCGGTAATGCGTCGCCACTTTGATTTCATCGAATCCATCGAGAATGTCGAGCTTGGTCAGCGCCAGGCCGTCGATCCCCGACGTCTTGACGCATTGTCGCACCAGAACGGCGTCGAACCAGCCGCAACGACGCGGACGGCCGGTATTGGTGCCGAATTCATTGCCGCGTTTGCCGATCAGACGCCCGGTCTCGTCCTCGAGTTCGGTCGGGAAAGGACCGCCGTCCACTCGCGTCGTATAGGCCTTGGCGATGCCGAGCACATAGCCGATTGCGCGAGGGCCAAGCCCCGACCCCGCCGCTGCGCTTCCCGCGACCGTGTTGGACGACGTCACATAGGGGTACGTCCCGTGATCGACGTCCAGCAACGCGCCTTGCGCGCCTTCGAACAATATCCTTCTGCCGCTTCGTCGCTCGCGGTCGAGCAGATCATAGGTCGCGGCCATGAAGGGTAGGATTTTCGGCGCGACGGTGAGCAGTTCTTGCCGGAGCGCGTTGCGATCGACGGGGGACAAGCCGAGTCCCCGTCGCAACGGATCATGATGAGCGAGAAGACGATCGATCTTGCCGTCGAGTTCGTCAGGATCGGCAAGGTCCATCAGACGAATCGCGCGCCGCCCCACCTTGTCCTCATAAGCCGGACCGATGCCGCGTTTCGTTGTACCGATTTTGACGCCAGCGGCGTCGGGCGATTCGCGATGAGCGTCGAGTTCGCGATGCAAGGCGAGAATGAGTGGAACATTCTCGGCGATCTTGAGATTGTCGGGCGTGACTTCGACGCCTTGCGCGCGAATTTTCTCGGCTTCCTCCACGAAATGGTGCGGATCAAGAACGACGCCGTTGCCGATGATCGACAATTTGCCGGGACGCACGATGCCGGACGGCAGGAGCGCGAGTTTGAACGTCTTGCCGTCAATCACCAGAGTATGGCCGGCGTTATGCCCACCTTGGAAACGCACCACGACATCGGCGGAAACGGAAAGCCAATCGACGATCTTGCCTTTGCCCTCGTCGCCCCACTGGGCGCCGACAACCACCACATTGGCCATACCGAAAGCCTCGACATAAAAAACAACGCCCCGGCGCAGCAACAAGGGGCTGGGCC
This sequence comes from Roseiarcus sp., assembly GCA_030153205.1. Classification (GTDB taxonomy): domain Bacteria; phylum Pseudomonadota; class Alphaproteobacteria; order Rhizobiales; family Beijerinckiaceae; genus Roseiarcus. The sequence goes on from JASLHV010000159.1 coordinate 1,743, forward strand.
GGGGCTTATTGCGCCAAGGTCCTACGCGATTGGCGCGCGAGAGTAAAGACGCGGGCTCAAATCAAGCGTTTTTGGCGCCGCTACTGGAATATTTTCGTGGCGCTTAGCAGCGTCATATAGACGCCCCAGGCGATCGGAATTCCGACCGCGAGCCACGCCAAGGCGACGGGAAGATCGAGACCGCCAAAGCCGATGCCAGAAGAGATCCCGGCCTCGCCGCCGCCCGCAGCCGCGATCGCGGCGGATTTCCCGGTCGCCTCGTCCTTGATGAACCACTTGGCGGCGACAGGACGGATCAAGAAATTGGCGATGAGGCCGACGACGAGGAGCGCCACCAGCCAATAGAAAATCGCATCGTAGACATGGTCGCGCGGGACGCCGCTGGCGACGCGCGAATCGTGGAGGTAGTTCACGAGTACCGGACCAACGATGCCGGCGGTCGACCATGCCGTCAGAAGCCGTCCGTGGATAGCGCCGACATATTGTGTGCCGAACATATCGGCGAGATAGGCCGGAACGGTCGCGAAGCCGCCGCCGTACATCGAGGCGATGATGCAGCATGAGGCGGCGAAAAGCCCGAGCATCGCAGCATTGGCGAGCGTGGTCAGCGCGCCGTAGCAAATCAGCCCGAGAATGAAGAACAAATAGTACGTCGTCTTGCGGCCGATCTTGTCGGACAGCGACGCCCAGAAAAACCGCCCGCCGATGTTGAAGAGCGAGAACAGGCCGACGAAGCCCGTCGCCACTGCCGCCGCCAGCTTGCGATGATCGTCGGTGAATTGCGCAAAGCCGACCGAAGGATCGCCGAACAACCTGCCGCCGAACGTCTCCTGCAACATCGGCGAAGCCGCGCCGATGACGCCGATGCCGGCCGACACGTTCATCGTCAACACCAGCCAGATGAGCCAGAATTGTGGCGTCTTATGCGCGTCTTCCAGACGCACGTCGCCATATGCGATCATCACCGATTTGTGGTCGGGCGCCGTCCAGCCGTCGGGTTTCCACCCGGCCGGAGGCACGCGATAAGCGAAGGCGCCGGCGACCATGAAGACGAAGTAGATCGCCGCCATGACGAGGAACGTCTGCCATACGCCGACCGAGGTCGGCGTCTTGAAATAGTTCATCAGGATCGTCGCCAAGGGCGAACCGATCATGGCGCCGCCGCCGAAACCCATGATCGCCATGCCCGTCGCCATGCCGCGTCGGTCCGGGAACCATTTCACCAAGGTCGAGACTGGCGAGATATAGCCGAGGCCGAGACCGATGCCGCCGATCACGCCGGAGCCGAGCCACATCAGCCAGAGCTGGTGAATGTAGACGCCGAAGGCGGAGATGACCAAGCCGCCGCACCAGCATAGCGCCGCGACAAAAGCAGCCTTGCGCGGACCTTCGCGCTCGAGCCAGCCGCCCCAGATCGCGGCCGCCGATCCAAGTACGACGAAGAAGAGCGTGAACATCCAGCCGACGTCGAATTGCGTCCAATCGCAATCGGTCGCAAAGAGCGCATGGCTCGTGATGCCGACTTTCCCCCAGAATGTCGTGGCGTCGCCCGGGCAGGCAACCGATTTGGCCGCGCCGGTCGACACCGCGACCGCGCGCCCAAGCGGCACCCAGAACACCGAGAAGCCGTAAGCCATGCCGATGCAGAGATGTATGGCGAGCGCCGCCGGCGGCACGAGCCAACGATTGAAGCCAGGTTTGGCGATGATGCGCACACGGTCGAGAAGACCCGCGCTTGACTGTGGCGATGCTGTCGCAACCGCGCTAGCCATGTTTTTCCCCTCCATCAAAGTCAGGCCATGCCCGACGTTTTTTCTCTGAATTTAGATCAATCGAATGAAAGAAAATAGCTTTTTGACTGCAAGGTCGTATTGCTTTTGTGGAAAGTTTCAATGCGGCGCCTGATGTTTGAGGTCAGCAATGGCGCGTTCGGCGACTTCATTGAGGCCAGCGCCGCCGGCCTCGACAAAGGCGATGATCTCACTTCTCATTTTTGGTGTCCAAAAACGGCGGAGATGATCCGCGGCGCCGGCGGTCGCCTCGGCCTCGGGGAAGGTTCTGAAATAGTCGCCGATCTGATTGGCCATGCGAACGAGCTTCGCCATTTTGTCGCTGCTCATGCCGCAAGGCCCCCTTTCTCGGCAGGCGATTTGGTTTCGAAGACGGTCGCATGATCGCTTCGCGCCAAGGCGATCAGCGTCAGGCCGCAGGCCGCGGCGCGCTCCAGCGCAAGGGAAGTCGGCGCCGAGACGGCGACCAGGGTCGATGCCCCGAAAGCCGCCGCTTTGGCGACCATTTCGAACGAGCAGCGGCTGGTGATGACGAAAAAGCCCTCTGCGGCGGACGCGCCCTGGCGAAGCAGCGCGCCGATCAGCTTATCAAGCGCATTATGCCGCCCGACATCTTCGCGCAGCGCGACGATCGTACCGTTGCGGTCGCACCAGGCGGCGCCATGGGCGGCGTGGGTCTGCGCATTGAGCCTCTGCCTGGAATCGAGCGCCTGCAAAGCGGCCTTGATTGCGTCCGGCGCGATCGGCGCTTGCGCCGCGACCTGAGGCGGGCGCGGCAAATGAGCGAGATCGTCGATGCCGCACAGGCCGCAACCCGTGCGTCCCGACAAGGCGCGCGCGCGGGCGAGATGAGCGCTGAGGCGCTCGCCGCTCAAAGCGATGTCGAGCTTGAAGCCGTCGGCGACGCGCGAGATTTCGACGGCGCGAATTTCCTCAGCGCGGGCGATGATCCCCTCAGTGAAGGAAAAACCAAAAGCGAAGTCTTCGAGATCGTCAGGCGTCGCCATCATCACGGCGAAGCCGACGCCGCCAAAAAGGATATTAATCGGCGTCTCGACGACGATGGCCCGCGAAACGGCGGAGCCCGAGGCTCCGACATCGTAAGAAAAATCGCGCGTCGAAATTTCGACGGCGCTCTTCTCACTCTGCGGCATCGACCAAGCTCTCGGCGATGCGACGTAGCGAGAAACCCTCCTCGCGATCGCGCTCCTGCCATTCGGACAGGTGATTGGTGCGCCGCACCTGCACCGCGGTGACCTTGTATTCCGGGCAATTGGTCGCCCAATCAGAATACTCGGAGGTCACGACATTGGCGCCGGTCTCGGCGTGATGGAAGGTGGTATAGACCACGCCCGGCTGCATCCGTTCGCTGATTTTCGCATGAAGCGAGATCGAGCCGGTTCGGCTCTGCAAGGAGACGAGATCGCCGTCGCGTACGCCGCGGCTTTCCGCGTCGAAGGGATGGATCTCCAGGATATCCTCTTCGTGCCAGATATTGTTCTCGGTGCGCCGCGTCTGCGCGCCGACATTGTATTGCGAGAGAATGCGCCCAGTGGTCAGCAATAGCGGGAAACGCGGGCCGGTCCGCTCCTCCGTGGGCACGAATTCGGTGAGCATGAAGCGGCCTTTGCCGCGCACGAAATGATCGATATGCATGATCGGCGTGCCGGTCGGCGCCTGGTCGTTGCACGGCCATTGAATCGAGCCGAGTTCGTCGAGCCTGGCGTAGGAGACGCCGGCGAAAGTCGGCGTCGTCTGCGCGATCTCGTCCATGATCTCGGACGGATGCGCATAGTTCATCTCGAGGCCGAGCGCCTTGGCGAAAGCGATCGTGGCCTCCCAATCCGCCATGCCGCCGAGTGGCGTCATTACTTTGCGGACGCGGCTTATTCGGCGTTCGGCATTGGTGAAAGTGCCGTCCTTTTCGAGGAACGACGAGCCAGGCAGGAAGACATGCGCATAACGCGCGGTCTCATTGAGGAAGATGTCCTGAATGACGACGCATTCCATCGCCCTGAGGCCGGCCGTGATGTGCTGCGTATCCGGGTCGGATTGCGCGATATCCTCGCCTTGTACGTAAAGGCCCTTGAAGGCGCCCTCGACCGCCTCGTCCATCATGTTCGGGATACGCAAGCCCGGCTCGTTGGAGAGCGGAACGCCCCAGAGACGTTCGAAAATCTCGCGCGTCGCGTCGTCCGAGACGTGGCGGTAGCCGGAGAATTCGTGCGGGAAAGAGCCCATGTCGCAGGAGCCCTGGACATTGTTCTGCCCGCGTAGCGGATTCACGCCGACGCCGATGCGGCCGATATTGCCGGTCGCCATGGCGAGATTGGCCATGGCCATCACCGTCGTCGAACCCTGGCTGTGTTCCGTGACGCCGAGGCCGTAGTAGATCGCGCCGTTGCCGCCCTTCGCATAGAGACGGGCCGCCGCGCGCACATCCGCCGCCGGCACGCCGGAAAGGCTCTCCGTCGCTTCCGGCGAATTCCGGTCCTCGGCGATGAAACGCGCCCAGGATTCGAAAGCGGCGAGATCGCAGCGCTCGCGCACGAATGTTTCATCGACCAGGCCTTCGGTGACGATGACATGGGCGAGGGCGTTGACCACGGCGACATTCGTCCCTGGCCGGAGCGGCAGATGATAATCCGCCTTCACATGCGGCGTGCGGACGAGATCGATGCGGCGCGGATCGAGGATGATCAGCTTGGCGCCGGCGCGCAGGCGCTTCTTCATACGCGACGCGAACACGGGATGGGCGTCGGTCGGATTGGCGCCGATCACCATGATGACATCGGTCTTATCGACCGATTTGAAATCCTGAGTGCCCGCCGAAGTGCCGAAGGTCTTGCCGAGACCGTAGCCGGTCGGCGAATGGCAGACGCGGGCGCAAGTATCGACATTGTTGTTGCCAAAGCCTGCGCGCACCAGCTTTTGCACGAGGAAGGTTTCCTCGTTGGTGCAGCGGGACGAGGTAATCGCGCCGATGGCGTCGCGGCCGTAGGCGGCTTGGAGGCGTTTGAACTCCTTCGCGGCGTGGTTCAGCGCCTCATCCCAGGAAACCTCGCGCCATGGGTCGGTGATCTTTTCCCTGATCATCGGCTTGGTGATGCGATCCTTATGCGTGGCGTAGCCATAGGCGAAGCGGCCTTTGACGCAGGAATGGCCTTCGTTCGCCTTGCCGGCCTTATGGGGAACCATGCGGATGACTTGCTCGCCCTTGACCTCGGCCTTGAAGGAACAGCCGACGCCGCAATAGGCGCAGGTCGTGACGACCGAGCGCTTCGGCGCGCCGTTTTCGATCACGCTTTTCTCGTTGAGCGTGGCGGTCGGGCAGGCCTGCACGCAAGCGCC
>JASLHV010000186.1 GCA_030153205.1 Roseiarcus sp.
ATTGACGAGTAGGGGCGCGCCGCCTCCGCCGGTCAGCACAAAATCCGCACGGACCGCTCGGGCCAGGTCGATCTCCTTCGGCAGGAGAGGATTAGGGCTGAAACCGGGAAAGACGGGCCGCCCCGCCGCAGGAGCGCCGACCGCCTTGAATATGACCAGGGGCCGATCGGGTTCATCCGGCAGCGGCGCCGCCACGCCGCCGCGCAAGATGAAGCGGACGGTCGCGTCAGCCTCCGCCGGCATGTCGAAGATCAGCTCAAAACGCGCACCCGGGCCTATTGGCATGAGGTTGCGCAAGGGCTCGAACGGCTCGCTGGGCTGTCCGTCGATTGCAACGATCATCGGCTTCAGGCCTTCGACGGCTACAATCATGATCCGGGCGGCGGCCGTGTTGACGAGACGAAGTCGCACACGCGCGCGCGGCGCAGCGGAGAACGATGCAGGCGCCGCTGCGCCATTGGCAATCATAAACTTGCCCACCCTTCCCGAAGGAGGGAGGGGCGCCTTAGGATCGAATTGTCCTTCAGCCGTGAGAGCGCCGTCCTGAAGGGCGACGATCGCGTCGAGGTCGACGGACGGCGGCGACGCTTCATCGACGACGACGGGGCCATAGAGGCCGCGCACGACCTGTCCGGCGCTGACAGCGCCCGCATGCGGATGATACCAGCCGAAGCCCGCGTCGGGCGGCGTGATGCGGTAGTCGAAGCTGGCGTCCGGCGCTACCGCTTTTTGGGTCAGATCGCCGATCCCCGCCATCGCGTTGGCGATCCGCATCCCACGCCAATGCAAAGTCGTCGGCTCGTTGAGCTTGTTGACCAAGCGGACCTTCAACGTCTCACCAAGGCGTAAGCGCAGGAGCGGCCCTGGCGTGATGCCGCCATAGCCCAGAGCAGCCGTTTCGGCGCCAGGCTCGGGAAGAAGTCGCGCCTTTGCCGGTCCAGCTTCGATCATTCTGAATTCGTCCGCGGCGGCGGGCAGAGAATCGGTCGCCTGTGCGCGGCCTGGGACCATGGCCCAAACAGTCGCCGACAGGCCGCCGCCGAGAAACGCGCGTCGACCAAAGGTCATGCCCCGACGGCCCGAGCGCGGTCGCCGCCATGCCCTATTTTGAAACATCGGGTTCGGCCTAAGCCTTGCGTCGAGGCGGCGGCCGAAGCCTGGGCTGCCATAGGCCATGGCGCGTTTCCGGCGGGAGCAGCACGCGTGCGCAATGTAATTGCCTTCTCAGTTTTGGCCTTTGCGCTTGCCTTCTGCGCTTGGCGTCAGGTTGGTCTTGCTCTGGACGGCTGGCCCCACCTTGCCGCGAGCGAAATGCTATTCGCCGGCGGCGTCTTTACCTTGGCGATCGCCGTCATCATTCGGGATTAGCTGTCGCTGATGTCGTTTCCAATCCGTTTGGCGTAAATAGTCTCGTTTTTCTCTGGCGCGCTGAAACTAAAATGTTATAGAGCGGCGCCCTCGCGGCCGGACTTCCCTGCGCCGTTAATTGTTGCGGGCGTGGCGGAACTGGTAGACGCGCCGGATTTAGGTTCCGGTGACGCAAGTCGTGGGGGTTCGAGTCCCTCCGCCCGCACCATCTTACGATGCGAGGCTGCCGGCGTCGCCGGCGGGACGGAATTTGGATTGACGGCGCCCAAGCGGCGCGACGGCGTGGTTTGAAGGACTGTGGTCATGCAGGTTACCGAGACGCTCTCCGAAGGGCTGAAGCGCGAATACAACATAGTCCTCTCGGCGGAGGAGTTGCGTCATCGTCTCGACGGCCAGCTTGCCGAGCTCAAGGACAAAGTGCGTTTGAACGGCTTCCGTCCCGGCAAAGTTCCGGTGGCCCACCTCAAGAAAGTCTATGGCAAGAGCATCATGGCCGAGGTGGTGCAGGAAGCCATCAATGAGGCCAACAAGCAGATTTTGGATGAGAAGGGCTTTCGCCTCGCCCTAGAGCCAAAGGTCGAACTGCCGGAAGACCAAGCAGCCATCGAAGCCACGCTGCAAGCGAAGGGCGATCTCTCCTACAAGGTGGCGCTCGAAGTGCTGCCGAAATTTGACGTCGGCGCATTTGACGACATTGCGCTCGAGCGCCCGGTCTCTGAGGTCTCGGACGCCGATGTCTCGACCGCGATCGACAGACTCGCCGACGGACGTAAGACCTACACGCCAAAGCCGGAAGGGGCCAAAGCTGAGAATGGCGATCGCGTAACGGTCGACTTCGTCGGTAAGATCAATGGCGAAGAGTTTGAAGGCGGTACGAGCAAAGATATCGAAGTCGTGCTTGGGACCAATACTTTCATTCCCGGCTTCGAAGAGCAGCTCCTCGGGGCAGTCGCCGGCGAAAAGCGAACGATCGAGGCCACGTTCCCGGAAAACTACGCTGACCGCAAGCTCGCGGGCCGTAAGACCACGATGGACGTAGATGTGAAGGCGATCGCGGCGCCGGAGCCGTTCACAATCGACGATGAATTCGCCAAGACCCTCAATATCGAAAGCCTCGACAAGCTCAAGGAGATGATCCGAGGGAACATTTCGAATGAATATGCAAGGGCTTCGCGCGATAAGTTGAAGCGCCGTCTACTGGATGCGCTCGACAAGCGATATGCGTTTGAATTGCCTGACGGGTTGGTCAGTCAGGAATTCGACTCGATCTGGCGGCAGGTCGAAGCCGAGCAGAAGGCGTCGGGCCGCACGTTCGCGGACGAAGACACGACTGAAGAGGCCGCGCGCGCCGATTACCGGCGCATCGCCGAACGCCGTGTCCGGCTCGGCCTCCTGCTCGCCGAAGTTGGCGCCAAGGCGGATGTGAAAGTCAGCGATGAGGAATTGACCGGCGCGCTTATCGCACGAGCGCGCTCATATCCGGGCCAGGAAAAGCAGGTCTGGGATTTCTACCGCAAGAACCCGCAGGCCATGGCCGAATTGCGCGCGCCGATTTACGAAGAGAAGGTCGTCGATCACATCGTCTCTTTGGCGAAAGTGACTGACCTGCCTGTCTCGCGCGAAGAACTGCTGCGCGCCGAAGAGGACGAGGCGGCGCCTTCAACTTGACGCCGCGTCGGTCGCGCGGGAGCGAGTGTGGGCGCAACGGGCGGCTTCGACGGGCGATTGAACCGACGCGGGAAAGGCCGTCGTTCGGGCGAAAATGTCGCCGTAGTCGGTGTGAGTAAAAATAAACGACCTTTGGCGGCCGCTGTGGCGGCGCGCCCTGAAGGACTTTAATTGGGAAGCGTTGGTCACTATCTTGCTGTCATAGTTTCCAGCCGATTCCCCCTGAAAGCGAGACCGATGCGCGACCCGATCGACTATTATTACAATAACCTCGTGCCGATCGTGGTGGAGCAATCCAATCGAGGAGAGCGGTCTTTTGACATTTTCTCGCGGCTGCTTCGCGAGCGGATCGTCTTCTTGACCGGTCCGGTGGAGGATATTTCGGCTTCCCTGGTCGTCGCCCAGCTCCTGTTTCTCGAGGCGGAGAATCCCAAGAAAGAAATCGCGATGTATATCAACTCGCCGGGCGGAGTTGTGACGGCGGGACTTTCGATCTACGACACGATGCAGTTCATCCGCCCGCGTGTGACGACCATGTGCATCGGACAAGCCGCCTCGATGGGCTCCCTGCTTCTCTGCGCCGGCGCCAAAGACGCGCGATTCGCCCTGCCGAATGCGCGGATCATGGTCCATCAGCCGTCAGGCGGTTTTCAGGGACAGGCGTCGGATATCGCGCGTCACGCCGAGGATATTTTGAAGATCAAGCGCCGGCTGAATGAAATCTATGTCCTGCATACCGGCCGCGATTACGAGACGATCGACAAAACGCTCGATCGCGACCATTTTATGTCAGCCGACGAGGCCAAGGAATTCGGCCTCATCGATCAGGTGTTGAGCAAGCGCACGGAAGATGCCGAGGAAGCGAAAAGTTAAAATAATCAGTTTGATAGACTGGTTCTTGAAAGATTCAGTTCGCCCGTGGTCGCATCGTGGCGCGCGGTTTGCTTCAGCGGCTTATCGCGGTAATTGGATCGGCTTTCCGTTTAAAAAGGGGATTGGCGAGCCAATGTCGCAGGTTTGGCTCGCCTTGCCTTGATTTGGCTACGCTTATCGTGGTTCCATGACGCCAGGCGCGCGTCGAAATGGACGGAGGCGGAGCGGACGGCGGATAGCGCCAAACCTGCCGGACAAGCGAGCTGGAGCTTTAGCTACGCTTTGTTAGGTAGCTGTATTTAACGTGTAACGTCGCGTTTCGCTGAGAGGCGGATTCGCGAGGCCCGGATGGAGAAGACGATGGCCAAGGCCGAAGGCGACGCCAAGAACACTCTTTATTGCTCGTTCTGCGGCAAGAGCCAGCACGAAGTTCGCAAACTCATCGCCGGGCCTACCGTGTTCATTTGCGACGAATGCGTCGAACTGTGCATGGACATCATCCGCGAAGAATCGAAGACGGCGCTCGTCAAGAGCAAGGATGGAATTCCGACGCCGCGGGAGATTTGCAAGGTCCTCGACGATTACGTGATCGGCCAGCCTCAGGCCAAGCGCGTGTTATCCGTCGCCGTACATAATCATTATAAGCGGCTCAATCACGCAACCAAGCACAACGATGTCGAGCTGGCAAAGTCAAACATCTTGTTGATCGGTCCGACGGGCTCCGGCAAGACGCTTCTCGCGCAGACCCTCGCGCGCATCCTCGACGTGCCGTTCACCATGGCTGATGCGACGACGCTGACCGAAGCCGGTTATGTCGGCGAAGACGTCGAGAATATCATTTTGAAGCTGTTGCAGGCTTCCGACTACAATGTCGAGAGAGCGCAGCGCGGCATCGTCTATATCGACGAAATCGACAAGATCAGCCGCAAGTCAGACAATCCGTCGATCACCCGGGACGTGTCGGGCGAGGGTGTTCAGCAAGCCCTTTTGAAGATCATGGAAGGGACGATTGCGAGCGTTCCGCCGCAAGGCGGACGTAAGCATCCGCAGCAGGAATTCCTGCAGGTTGATACGACCAACATCCTTTTCATCTGCGGCGGCGCCTTCGCCGGCTTGGAGCGAATCATTTCCGCGCGCGGCAAAGGCACGTCCATCGGCTTCGGCGCCAAGGTGCAGGCGCCGGACGATCGGCGCACGGGCGAGATCTTCCGCGAAGTCGAGCCCGAGGATCTATTGAAGTTCGGGCTCATTCCCGAGTTCGTCGGCCGTCTGCCGGTCATAGCGACTTTGGAGGATCTCGACGAGCAGGCTCTGAAGCGTATCCTGACCGAGCCCAAGAATGCTCTGGTGAAGCAGTACCAACGTCTGTTCGAGATGGAGAATACAGATCTGACGTTCCAAGACGAAGCGCTGAACGTCGTCGCCAAGAAGGCGATCGAACGGCGAACTGGCGCGCGCGGTCTCCGCTCGATCATGGAAGGTATCTTGCTCGACACGATGTTTGATCTGCCTGGCCTCGACGGCGTCGAGCAAGTCGTGATCGGTCCGGAAGTGGTCGATGGCAAAGCGCGGCCGCTTTATATTTACTCAGATCGCGCCGAGAAGGCCGGTGCAAGCGCCTGAGGGATATTGAAGGCGGGATGACTCTCGGCGACGCTTGAAACAAACCGAGCCGATGGCCATCTTCGTAATTGACTAAGCGGCCAAGATTCGTCTGAAGGCCGCGAATTCTAAGAGTTGAAGCGAACCGCCGAGTTGGCTGGGCTAGGCGTCGAGAGTGAGCGCGACAATGCGTCAATCTTGAGCAGGGCCTGTAATTGCGCGGGTCGAGAGGAAGGCTAAAAAATCATGTCAAGCAATCGTAAGGCCATCGAACCCGGATCGGTCGATTCCTATCCAGTCCTGCCGCTGCGCGACATCGTCGTTTTCCCGCACATCATCGTGCCGTTGTTCGTCGGTCGCGAGAAGTCGATTCGCGCGCTCGAAGAAGTGATGAAGGCGGACAAGCCGATCTTGCTCGCTACGCAGATGAACGCGGCCGACGACGATCCGGCCACAAGCGCGATCTTCACCACCGGAACTCTGGCGACCGTCCTGCAATTGCTGAAACTGCCCGACGGCACGGTGAAAGTGTTGATCGAGGGCGTCACCCGCGCCCGCGTCAAAAAGTATTTGCCGACTGAAGGCTATTACGAAGCCGAAGCCGAAGCGGTCGCAGACGATCCGCTCGACAAGGTCGAGGCGGAGGCTTTGGCGCGCTCCGTGCTTTCGGAGTTCGAAAGCTACGTCAAGCTGAACAAGAAGATCTCGCCCGAGGTCGTCGCGGCGGTTGGCCAGATCAACGATTATGGCCGCCTCGCGGACACGGTCGCCTCGCATTTGGCGGTCAAGCTGGCCGACAAGCAGGCGATCCTCGAGATCAACTCGGTGATCAAGCGCTTCGAAAAGTGCCTTGCCTTGATGGAAGGCGAGATCTCGGTCCTGCAAGTCGAGAAACGCATTCGCACGCGCGTCAAACGCCAGATGGAGAAGACGCAGCGCGAATACTACCTCAACGAACAGATGAAAGCGATCCAGAAGGAGCTTGGCGACGAGGACGGCAAGGACGAGATGTCCGAGCTCGAAGAGCGCATCAAGACGACCAAACTCTCGAAGGAAGCGCGCGACAAAGCGACTGCCGAGTTGAAGAAGCTGAGGCAAATGTCGCCGATGTCGGCTGAGGCGACAGTGGTGCGCAACTACCTCGATTGGTTGCTGTCGATCCCGTGGTCAAAGAAGTCGAAGATCAAGAAGGACGTCGCGATGGCGCAGGAGGTCCTCGACGCGGATCACTTTGGCCTCGACAAGGTTAAAGAGCGCATCGTCGAGTACCTTGCCGTGCAGCAGCGGGCGAATAAGCTGACCGGACCGATCTTGTGCCTCGTTGGACCGCCCGGCGTCGGCAAGACCTCGCTCGGCAAGTCGATAGCCAAGGCGACGGGACGCGAGTTCGTCCGTATGTCGCTCGGCGGCGTGCGCGACGAGGCCGAGATCCGTGGCCACCGGCGGACGTACATCGGCTCTATGCCCGGCAAGGTCATCCAGTCGATGCGCAAGGCCAAGACGTCCAATCCGCTGTTCTTGCTCGACGAGATCGACAAGATGGGCATGGACTTCCGTGGCGACCCGTCGTCGGCGCTGCTCGAAGTGCTCGATCCTGAGCAGAATTCGACGTTCAACGATCACTACCTCGAGGTCGACTACGATCTGTCGGGTGTAATGTTCGTGACGACGGCGAATACGCTCAATATCCCGCCGGCCCTGATGGACCGTATGGAGATCATTCGCATCGCCGGCTACACGGAGGATGAGAAGGTCGAGATCGCCAAGCGGCATTTGATCAGCGCCGCTGCGAGCAAGCACGGCCTGGCCGAGAAGGAATGGTCGATTGAAGACGGCGCTCTACTCGAGTTGATCCGCCGTTACACGCGGGAAGCCGGCGTGCGCAATCTGGAACGCGAAATCTCGACGCTCGCCCGCAAGGCGGTGAAGGAGATCCTCACGTCCAAGAAGAAGAAGATCACTGTCACGGTTGACAATCTCTCCGACTTCCTCGGCGTGCCGAAGTTCCGCTACGGCGAGGTGGAGGCGTCCGACCAAGTTGGTCTGGTGACCGGCCTGGCCTGGACGGAAGTCGGCGGCGAGTTGCTGACGATCGAAGGCGTCATGATGCCGGGCAAGGGTCGCATGACCGTAACCGGCAATTTGAAGGACGTGATGAAGGAGTCGATTTCTGCGGCGGCGTCTTACGTTCGCTCGCGGGCGATCGACTTCGGCATCGAGCCGCCTATGTTCGACCGGCGCGACATTCACGTCCACGTTCCTGAAGGGGCGACCCCTAAGGACGGTCCGTCGGCGGGCGTCGCCATGGCGACCGCGATCGTCTCCACGATGACGGGCATTCCGGTGCGCCGCGATGTCGCGATGACCGGCGAGATCACGCTGCGGGGCAGGGTGCTGCCAATCGGCGGGTTGAAGGAGAAGCTGCTCGCGGCGTTGCGCGGCGGGATCAAAAAGGTGCTGATCCCCGACGAGAACGCCAAAGACCTGGCTGAAATCCCGGATTCCGTGAAGAACGGCCTCGAGATCGTGCCGGTGTCACGGATGGAGGAAGTGTTGGGACACGCCCTGTTGCGCGCCCCGCAGCGGATCGTCTGGGAAGAAGAGGGAAAAGCCGCTCCCGCGAGCGGCGCCTCGGATGAGGATTCCTCCGGCCTCGTCGCGCACTAATCTTTTGGGCGGGCGGCGCCGGCCGTTGAAATGGCACAAGGCCGCAATTCCCTTTGGAACTGCGGCCTTTTTATTGCCCAAACGGTCGGTCGCGGACGCCCTTTTTTCGCCGACCGTTCGAACGATATTGCTTATGCGCTGGAGGCGCGTATAGGCTCCGACAAGGATGGCGATTTTTAAAGACGCTTGGATTACAAGTTTACGCCTTTCCGGGGGGCGGTTAGCTCAGTTGGTAGAGCATCTCGTTTACACCGAGAGGGTCGGCGGTTCGAACCCGTCACCGCCCACCATCGCGACGGCCTCGCGCCTTGGCGCCTTTGGCTTTGCGGTTTTGGCCGCGCTGCTGACCTGCGCCGCCTTTTTCCTTCCCAGCAGCCAGGCCTCGGCCCAGGGCTCGCCGATGGAGTTTCACCTCGCTCGCATCGAGGATAGACATTGCACGCGTGATTGTCCTCAAGTCATCGTCGCCGAGGGCGTGATCGAAGAAGATACGCCGGACGCCTTCGTCGATTTTGTCCAATCGGCCGCGACGCAGCCGGGCGCGCGCGGTGTCGTGCTGTTAAGCTCGCCGGGAGGTCGCGTTGTCGCCTCGATGAGGCTTGGCGAGACACTGCGCAAAATGGGGGCCGCCGTTATCGTCGCGCGATCGCTGCATGAGGGCGGGCGCGACATTGCTGTCGCCGGACAATGCATGTCGGCCTGTGTCTATGCGATGATGGGCGGCGTGAAGCGAGTTGTGCCGCCGGAAAGCCGCGTCGGCATTCACCGAATGTCGCGTGAAGAGACCGGGCCGAACGTGGCGCGCAATTTCCACAACTCGATCCGAACTTATGCCTCCGAGGACATGGTTGACGCCCTGGCGGGCTATGCGGCGCAAATGGGCGTGAATCCGACGATCATCCGCACGGCTGAGCGCATATCGCCTGATGAGATTCATATCCTTTCGGCGGGCGAGCTTCGCCGCTGGCGTCTCGCTTCGTCGAAGTTCTGAAACCGAGCTTTGATCTTGACTTGCACCGGTCGGCGCCCTATCCGGCCTGTTCCCGGTCATACGGCGAAATTCGCCGCTTGCGGGGGTGTAGCTCAGTTGGTTAGAGCGCCGGCCTGTCACGCCGGAGGTCGCGGGTTCGAGTCCCGTCACTCTCGCCATTTTACGACAGTTCAAACAAGCGGGGCGATCGACTCAGTCCCAGGGAATCTGCACGACTTCGGCGATCTCGAGGGCGATCCAATCGTTCAGGACTCTTTTGGCCTCGGGGAGCGAAAGCACGCGCGAGCGCTCGTCAAAAATCTCGCGCCCTAGATCTTGGTCCATCCCAATTTGAATTCGCTCCCGCAGTAAAAAGGCGTCGTCGCCGGTCATCAGAAGCGTGCCGACGCAAGGATGTTCGCTTCCGTTGTGGTGCGTCTCATATTCCGCCCACGCGACCTTGGCCTCGCCGCTCATCGCTTCCTCCTAAGCTTGCGAAGCGCCCACTGTGCCACGGACGGACGGCGGCGTCCCAGCGCATTCTCTTTTCCGGCCGTTACGGCGCCGCTAAATCGCCGTCGCTATAATGGCATGAAATTACGGGGGCTCAGGGTTCGGGTCCTGTCGCCATCGCTGTGACTATAGAGATCAATTTTTTCGTGAACGTTGAACGCTTTATGCGGATGTGGTCGCATTGTCGCAGCGCGGCGTTATGGTCGCGTCAAATCCGTTCCAAAGGCTCGTTTCGCTTGCGCGTCGCGCTGCGCTGCGATAGGGCTTGACGCGATGAAGATGGGCTTGGAATTGCCGCAATTCTGATCCTTTCGAGCGTGCCGTTTTCATCGCTCGTTACTTTTGGCTGGGTCTTTTGACCCTGATGACTTGGAGGCCTGATGCCGAGCCTTGTTTCGGATTATCTGCCGCTCGTCGTCTTTATCGCTGTCGCTTGCGTCATCGGTTTGGCGCTTCTGGTTGCGCCTTTCATTGTCGCCTATAAGAGCCCTGACTCTGAAAAAGTATCGGCCTACGAATGCGGGTTCGATCCGTTCGACGACGCGCGAATGAAATTCGACGTGCGGTTCTATTTGGTTTCGTTGCTCTTCATTATTTTCGATCTCGAGGTCGCTTTTCTATTCCCTTGGGCGGTGGCGTTCCACGACATTGGGGCGTTCGGATTTTGGTCGATGATTGGGTTTCTCGCCGTGCTGACGGTCGGATTCGTTTATGAGTGGAATAAGGGAGCTCTGGAATGGGATTAAGCGCCGCTGACGCCGGCGCGCCGCGCCGAATTCTCGATCCCGCGGGTCGGCCGCTTGGCGACCGCGATCCGTTTTTTGGCGAAATCAATAATGAACTCGCCGACAAGGGGTTCTTTGTCGCCGCGAGCGAAGATCTCATTCAATGGGCGAGGACCGGCTCGCTGATGTGGATGACTTTCGGCTTGGCCTGCTGTGCGGTCGAGATGATGCAGCTTTCGATGCCACGCTACGATGTCGAACGATTCGGCTTTGCGCCCCGCGCTTCACCGCGCCAATCGGATGTGATGATTGTCGCGGGCACACTGACGAACAAAATGGCGCCAGCGCTGCGGAAGGTCTACGACCAGATGCCTGAGCCGCGCTACGTCATTTCGATGGGTTCTTGCGCCAACGGCGGCGGCTATTATCACTATTCATATTCGGTCGTGCGCGGCTGTGATCGGATCGTCCCAGTCGACATCTACGTTCCGGGCTGCCCGCCGACAGCCGAGGCGCTGCTCTACGGCGTGCTGATGCTACAAAAGAAAATACGACGAACAGGGACGATCGAGCGCTAAAGGCGCAATTCGGGAGGGCTGATCGCGGGGCATGTGGCGAGCAAAATCGCCGCGCAGCTTACGCATTGGCCTGATAGTCAGGGGCTCGACAAGTACGAGCGGGTGAGAGGCTTTATGGACGAGACTCTTAAAACTCTCGGCGACGAAATCGTCGCGGCGCTACCGGGCGCCGCGATCGCTGCGCATGTGAGCGTCGGCGAACTCGTCCTCGAAGCCGAGGCCTCGCGCATCCGCGAGGTGTTGACATTCCTGCGCGACGACTCGCGCTGCCAATTCATCTGCTTCACGGATCTCTGCGGCGCGGACTATCCAGAGCGTGAGAAGCGTTTCGACGTCGTCTATCAGCTTCTTTCGCCCAAAAAAAATCTCCGCATCCGCGTCAAGGTTCAAACCGACGAGGCGACGCCCGTTCCCTCGGCGGTCTCGGTCTATCCCGCCGCCGATTGGTGTGAGCGCGAGACCTACGATCTTTTCGGCGTGGTCTTCGACGGACATCCTGATTTGCGGCGCATCCTTACCGACTATGGTTTTGACGGCCATCCGCTGCGCAAGGATTTTCCAATGACGGGCTTCGTCGAAGTGCGGTACGACGACCAGGAAAAGCGCGTTCTTTACGAACCTGTTCGCCTCAATCAAGAGTTCCGGCAATTCGACTTTCTATCGCCTTGGGAGGGCCGCGAACGGCTGCCGGGCGATGAAAAGGCGAAGGACGGAAGTCGGCAATAGGCATAGGCAGTCGAACTAGAATTACACGTGGGCGAGATCATATCCTATCGAGATCTCAGAGTTTGGACGGAAGCCATGACGTTGGCTGAAAATTGCTATCTCTTCTCTCACGGATCGCCGCGCGAGGAACTGTTCGACGCCGCGGATGCGCTCCTGTCGCATTGCGCAGAAATGCTTCGTGGGCTGATACGCAATGTTCAAATGGCAGGCGAGGTCTGACATGAGAGAAAGCTTCGCCGACTGCCCAATGCCGATTGCCAATTGCCATTCGGACAACTGTCCATGAACGAGCAGAACCTCCGCAACTTTTCAATCAATTTCGGTCCCCAGCACCCTGCCGCGCATGGCGTGCTCCGGCTTGTGCTGGAGCTCGACGGTGAAGTCGTCGAGCGTGTCGATCCGCATATCGGCTTGCTCCATCGCGGCACTGAAAAGCTGATGGAGGCGCGCACCTATCTGCAGAACGTGCCCTATCTCGATCGGCTCGATTATGTCGCGCCGATGAATCAGGAGCACGCTTACGCGCTTGCGGTCGAGCGGCTACTCGGCATCACCGTGCCGCGCCGCGCTCAACTCATTCGCGTGCTCTATTGCGAGATCGGGCGGCTTCTATCGCATCTCCTCAACGTGACGACGCAGGCGATGGACGTCGGCGCGCTCACGCCTCCGCTATGGGGTTTCGAGGAGCGCGAGAAGCTGATGATTTTCTATGAGCGCGCTTCCGGTGCGCGCATGCATTCGGCTTATTTCAGGCCTGGCGGCGTGCATCAGGATTTGCCGCCGAAACTCATCGACGACATCTATGACTTTTGTGATCCGTTCCTAAAAGTCTGCGATGATCTGGAAAGCCTGCTGACGGGCAATCGCATCTTCAAGCAGCGCAATGTCGATATCGGCGTCGTCTCGCTCGCCGATTGCTGGGCCTTGGGCTTTTCCGGCGTCATGGTGCGCGGCTCCGGCGCGCCCTGGGACCTCCGCAAGTCGCAGCCTTACGAATGCTACGAGGAGATGGATTTCGACATCCCCATCGGCAAGAACGGCGATTGCTACGACCGCTATCTCATCCGCATGGAGGAGATGCGTCAGTCCGTCAAAATCATGAGACAATGCTGCGACAAGTTGCGCAGCGCCTCGGGCGCGGGGCCTATCGTTACAGACGACGGCAAGGTGACCCCGCCGCGTCGCGACGCGATGAAGCGCTCGATGGAAGCGTTGATCCATCATTTCAAGCTCTACACGGAAGGCTACAGAGTACCGGCAGGGGAGGTCTACGCCGCCGTCGAAGCGCCGAAAGGCGAGTTCGGCGTCTACCTCGTCTCGGATGGCTCCAACAAACCTTATCGCGTAAAGCTGAGAGCGCCGGGGTTCACGCATTTGGAGGCGATGGACTTCATGTGCCGCAAGCACATGCTGGCGGACGTTTCGGCGATATTGGGCTCGCTCGATATCGTCTTTGGCGAAGTCGATCGGTAACAATTTCGAGGCGGCGTTGCAGGGCGCCGCGCAAGGGTGATGGATGTCGGTACGCAGATTAGCGGAACAGCAGCCGGCGAGCTTCGACTTCACGTCTGAAAACCGGGCGTGGGTTGATAAGCAAATCGCCAAATACCCGCCGGGTAGGCAGAACTCGGCCGTGATTCCATTGCTTTGGCAGGCCCAGAAGCAAAACGATTATTGGCTGCCGAAGCCGGCGATCGAGAAAGTCGCCGAAATCCTCAACATGCCTTACATCCGCGTCCTCGAAGTCGCTACTTTCTATACGATGTTCAACCTGTCGCCGGTCGGGCGGCAACACGTACAGCTTTGTGGCACGACGCCCTGCATGTTGCGCGGCGCAGAAGATCTCAAGAAGGTTTGCGAGCAGCGCATCGGGCCGCAGGGACATATTTCGGGCGACGGCGCCTTATCCTGGGTCGAAGTCGAGTGTCTCGGCGCTTGCTGCAACGCGCCCATGGTGCAAATCAACGACGACTATTACGAAGACCTGACGGCGGAGACATTCGGCAAATTGCTCGATGATCTCGTCGCCGGCCGTCCCGTGACTAAGGGATCGCAGATCGGTCGTGTCTCGTCCGAGCCTGTCGGCGAATTAACCGCGCTGGCCTCGCTTTACGGCGCCGATGGAAAAAGCGCGCCAAAGGCCAAAGATGACGGCGCTCATGCGCCGGGCAATGGTTGAGGGGGCGAACGGTGCTGCAAGACAAGGACCGCATCTTCACCAATCTCTACGGCCTGGGCGATTTTGGGCTGAAGGGCGCGCGCTCACGTGGCGGCTGGGACAATACAAAGGCGATCCTCGACAAGGGCCGCGATTGGCTCGTCAGCGAGATGAAAGCGTCTGGCCAGCGCGGGCGGGGCGGCGCCGGCTTTCCCACCGGGCTTAAATGGTCGTTCATGCCGAAGACCGAGGACCCGCAGCGGCCGTCGTATCTCGTCATCAACGCCGATGAATCCGAACCAGGCACCTGCAAGGATCGCGAGATCATGCGGAACGATCCGCATCTCTTGATCGAAGGCTGCCTTATGGCCTCGTGCGCCATGGGCGTGCATCACTGCTATATCTACGTGCGCGGCGAATTCATCCTTGAGCGTCATCGTCTGGAGGCCGCGGTCGAGCAGGCCTACGAAGCCAATCTGATCGGCAAGGACAATGTCCACGGTTACCCTTTCGACCTCTATGTGCATCACGGCGCCGGCGCTTACATCTGCGGCGAAGAGACGGCGCTGCTCGAAAGCCTCGAGGGCAAGAAGGGCCAGCCGCGGCTGAAGCCACCATTTCCGGCCAATATGGGCCTCTACGGCTGCCCGACGACGGTCAACAACGTCGAGACAATCGCGCAAGTGCCGGACATTATGCGGCGCGGCGGGGCATGGTTCGCAAGCTTCGGACGTCCGAACAACGCCGGCACCAAGCTCTTTTGCATTTCGGGCCATGTCGGCAAGCCGTGCAACGTTGAAGAGACGATGGGCATCCCATTACGCGAACTTATCGAGACGCATGCCGGTGGCGTGCGCGGCGGTTGGGACAATCTCCTCGCTGTGATCCCCGGGGGCTCCTCCATGCCGCTGATCCCAGCCGGCGCCGATCAGGCCGACACATTGCTGATGGATTTCGACGGGTGCCGCGACAAGAAATCGGCGCTCGGCACCGCCGCTGTGATAGTCATGGACAAGTCGACTGACATCATCAAGGCGATGGCGCGGATCTCGTACTTCTATAAGCACGAGAGCTGCGGCCAATGCACGCCTTGCCGTGAAGGCATGGGCTGGATGTGGCGGGTTCTGACGCGCATGGCCGAAGGCCGCGCGCAGAAGCGCGAAATCGATATGCTGATGGAGGTCACGACTCAGATCGAGGGCCATACGATCTGCGCCTTCGGCGACGGTGCCGCGTGGCCGGTACAGGGACTGCTCCGGCACTTCCGTCCGGAAATCGAGAAGCGCATCGATCAATATTCCGCTAATCCACACAGCGAGCCCGTACGGGTGGCGGCGGAGTAGGGCGATGGCGAAGGAGACGGACAACCTTGCTTTGAAGTTGCTGCGCGAGATGCGCGGCGATGTGCCCGTTCTTCGCGAAGGCGCAGACGAGCATAGTCAGGAATTTAAAGGGCTTCGCAAAGCAATACGAGATTGGCAAGAAACGACGGCGACTGCGACCGGTTTGGCTATGCATGCGAATATCCGCGGTCAGAACTTTGGAGACGAAGTGGCTGAGCATCGCAAACGGGAAGATAAGCTGGAGCCGGCGAAATGAAAATCGAGCGCGAAAGACATCGTCTCGACGTACATAACGCCGATCTCTCGGGGTCGAACTTCGACGACGTGAACCTTTCCGGTTCGCGATTCCACAACATCAACCTCTCCGGCGGCGACTACTCTCAGATCAACCTCTCAGGTTGTTCATTTGAAGATTCGAATATGTCCGGCTGGCGCGTCCATGACGTGAACCTTTCCGGGCTTCGCGTCGAAAAGGCCAATCTCGCCGGCGCTTCGATCGTGAACGCCCGGCTCGACGGCATGACAATCGACGAAATTCCCGTGACCGAGCTTCTCGCCTATTGGCGAGCGGGGCATGAGGCCAAAACCGCATGAGCAAGATCGTTATTGACGGTAAAGAGATCGACGTCCCGGCGGAATATACGCTGCTGCAAGCTTGCGAGGCGGCGGGCGCGGAGATCCCCCGGTTTTGCTTTCACGAGCGCCTGTCGATCGCCGGCAACTGCCGCATGTGCCTCGTCGAGGTGAAAGGCGGCCCGCCGAAGCCTCAGGCGTCCTGCGCCATGGCCGTGAAAGACTTGCGGCCGGGGCCGAACGGCGAGCCGCCTGTTGTCTTCACCAATTCGCCGATGGTCACGAAAGCCCGTCACGGCGTGATGGAGTTTTTGCTGATCAATCATCCGCTTGATTGCCCGATTTGCGATCAAGGCGGCGAGTGCGATCTTCAGGACCAAGCCATGGCTTATGGCGCAGAGTCTTCGCGCTTCCACGAGAATAAGCGCGCCGTCGAGGACAAATATTTCGGCGCGCTCGTCAAGACCTCGATGAACCGCTGCATCCAATGCACGCGTTGTGTTCGATTCACGACCGAAGTCGCCGGCGTCCCGGAACTCGGCGCGATCGGCCGCGGCGAGGACATGGAGATTACCAGCTATCTCGAGCGCGCGCTGACCTCGGAATTGCA
>JASLHV010000199.1 GCA_030153205.1 Roseiarcus sp.
TTTCACCCGGCGCTTCAAAGGGCGGATCGATCAGGACCATGCCCCGCTTCTCCTTTGGCGGAAGCCAAGCGTTGAGCGCGACATAGGCGTCGAGTTCGACGATGGCGAGCCGGCCGTCGCGTCCCATATTGGCGATGAGGGTGGCGCGATCTTCAGGATGCAATTCGCAGAGCGCGATGCGATCTTGCGGCCGCAAAAGCGCCTGGGCAATCGCCGGCGAGCCGGGATAGCGTGCTGGTCGTCCCTCGCCGTCGAACGGACCAAGCGTTTGCAGATACGGTTCGAGCAGCGCGGCGACGTCAGGCGGCGGCGCGGCATTTTTCAACCTAGCGACGCCGTTCCGCCATTCGCCCGCGCGGCGGGCCTCCTCGCCATTGAGATCGTACCGACCGATTCCCGCATGCGCATCCATGAAGCGCAGCGGCGTCTCCTTGAGCGTCAAATAGACCAGAATGCGAACGAGGAACGCGTGTTTGAAGACGTCGGCGAAATTACCCGCGTGATAGGCGTGGCGATAATTCACCGGCGCTCAGCGGATTGGGGCGACATTGACCGACGGAGAGCGGCAGGTGCGTCGCGACACCTCAGGGCAATCGACAAAAGATCGCAAGTCCTTCGAGAGGCAGAGGCGTACATCCTCCAATTCGCCGCGCGTGCAGCCGACCGCCATCGCGCTCAGGCGCAGGCCGGAATTGGCGGCGATGAAAGCGCGGGCGATCTCGTTCGGCGCGAAACTCTGCTCTTGCCGCACGGCGCTGAACGCGTCGGGAATCGCGATCGAATCCCGCGCGCGCTTCACGCTGGCGAAGAAAGCTTCCGGGCTAAGTCCCGTGCAGGTTCCGTGCTTGCGCCACTCGTAGCGCGCCAGCCCTTCGCTTGGAAAAACGCCACGGGTCTGGGCGAGCGCGGTCTGCGAGACGGGACGGGAATTCTCATCACAATCCTGGGGATATCCATGCGTATATTGCGGCCACAGACCGTGGACGACGAAGCCGAGGCCAGAGCCGACGCTGCATTGATCCGGCGATTTTGATTCGCCGCCTGTGTCGCAGAAGCCTGGCGACCAGGACAGGGTCAGCAGATAGAAATCGAAGGCCCCCGGAGCGATCGCGCCACCGCTTGCTGGCTCGCTGTTCGCGGGCGGCGGCGAAGCCGGCTTTTGCGGCGCGGTTTTCGCGCCGCCTTTGAGACACTCGTCAAGCACGCAGGGCGTCGGCTCAGGCGGCGGCCGCCCCCAAAACGTCTCCCAAGCGCCTTGCGCGGCATAAGATGAAGAAATCGGGAGAGTCGCCAAAAGCGCGCCGACCAGAGGAGCAAGGAGACGGCCTCTCATCCTGCTCCTCCTCGCGCCGCGCCCGCTGCGCAGCGACTTTCTCCGGGCGAAAGGTCAGTAACGCGCCGTCAGCGCTCTCTCGCCGAGGAACCGCGTGACATAGGGACGCAGCGCGCTGCAGGCTGGCGCATAGGCGAGGTTGCGGTCGAGGCCGATGACGCACCATTCGACGCCATCGCCTATGCTGGCGAAGGCGAGATCTTCCTGGACCTGGTAGACCACCAAATGCCGGCGTCCATCGTTCAGCGTGGCGCGCGCCACGCAATAACGGCGGGGAATATAAGCGGCGCCATTGGCGCGAAAACCGATCTCGCGGATGCGGTCATAGCCCTCGATCTGAAGCGGCGAATTCCAATATTCGCTTTCCTTGCCGCCGAACGAGGAGGTGATCCACGACAAGACGCCGGGATCGTCGCATACTGGAAGGGACCCGCTGAAAGGCGCCCAACGTTTTTCGGCCGGCGTGATGAAGCCGCCCGCTTGGGCCGAGACTGTCAACGCGAACAAAGCGGCAAGGGCCAGCGCCAGACGTTTCATAAAGGTGATTCCGCCAAAAAGAGCTGTTGTGAGAATGCGATGCGCGGGCAGGCGGGTCAAGGCGCCCGTCGAAAGGGCTCGACAAGCCGGGCGCGGCGTGAAAATTGTCGCAGCGCAGGAGGAATGCGCCGCGACGCACGGTCGGGCGGGGGAGCGTTATGGCGATCGACAGGACCGAGCTTCGCAACTGGCTCGAGGCGAATTGCCCAGCCGAGATGCGTCAGCCGATACGCGGCGATGACGACATTTGTTGGGGCGGCCGCAACTGGGCGTTTCAATCGCCGGCGCAGAAGGCCTGGCTCGAGCGCATGGCTGCGCGCGGCTTTACCGTGCCGACCTGGCCGAAAGACTATGGCGGCGCAGGGTTGACCCGGGAAGAGGCGGCGGTGCTGGCCCAGGAGATGCGCCGCATCGGCGCGCGGCCGGCGCTGACCAGCTTCGGCATTTCGATGCTCGGGCCAGCCTTGTTGAAGTTCGGCAATGAAGAGCAGAAGCGGCTCTATCTGAACCAGATCGCCCGTGGCGAAATCCGCTGGTGTCAAGGCTATTCGGAGCCGGGCGCCGGCTCCGACCTCGCCTCCTTGCGCACCAAATGCGAGGACCGCGGCGATCATTTCCTCGTCAATGGTCAGAAGATATGGACGTCC
>JASLHV010000233.1 GCA_030153205.1 Roseiarcus sp.
TCGATAGCTATGCGAGGCTAACGGGATACGCCCGCTCCGGTTTTCTCGCTCTGGCCGCTAAGAGGGCGATGGCTGCTTGACGGCCAGCGAAATTAAAGCAGCCGCTCTATCGCAGCGCTAATTTCGGCACTATATCTGCCCGGCCGCGAGAGCCGCCGCCGACTGGCGGCTCGCCAACGCTGGGGGTCGCTTTGCCCGTCGCTCTTTCGCGCCTCAGGGCGCTCGTTTTTGCTGTCGTCATCGGTCTCTCCGTCTCCGCCTGCGGCTACAATCGCATTCCGACATTGGAGGAATCGGCCAAGGCGCAATGGGCGGAAGTGCAGAACCAATACCAGCGCCGCTCGGACCTCATTCCGAACCTCGTCGCCACGGTGCAAGGCTACGCCAAGCAGGAAAAGGACGTGCTGACCGAAGTCACCGAGGCGCGGGCCAAAGCGACCTCGATCCATGTCGACGCCTCGCAACTGACCGATCCGGAAAAAGTCAAGCAATTGCAGGACGCGCAGAACGCCCTCTCAGGCGCGCTCGGCCGCTTGCTCGCCGTCAGCGAGAATTACCCCGACTTGAAGTCCAATCAGAACTTCCTGGCGCTCCAATCGCAGCTCGAAGGCACCGAAAATCGCATCGCCGTAGCGCGCAAAGATTATATCGAGGCGGTCCGCGCCTATAATCTCGAATTGCGCACATTCCCGGGCGTGCTTTGGGCTTCGACCGTCTTCCGCTCCAACCAGCCGATGGCGGAGTTCACCGCCGATAGCGGGGCGCAGAACGCGCCGAAGGTGAAATTCTAGGCTTAAGACCCCTCGTGTCCTTCGCCCGCTCTTTTGCGGCTTTTGTTTTTACGCTCGTTCTGAGCCTCGCGATCTTCGCGCCCGCGATCGCGGCCGATCCCAATTTCCCGCCTTTAAGCGGTCGGGTGGTCGACCAGGCCAATGTCCTTTCGCCGGATACGCGAAGCACGCTGACGACCAAGCTCAAGGACTTGGAGGACAAGTCCGGCATCCAGCTTGTCGTCGCCACCGTCTCCTCGCTCGAAGGCTTGGAGGTCGAACCTTACGCGAATCAACTTTTCCGCGCTTGGAAGCTCGGCGAGCAAAAGAAGAACAATGGCGTGCTCTTCCTGGTGGCGCCGAAGGAGCACAAGGTCCGCATCGAAGTCGGCTATGGGCTCGAAGGAACGCTGACTGACGCGACGTCGAAAATCATCATCATCAACGCCGTCGCGCCGCGCTTCAAATCCGGCGATTTCAACGGCGGCGTCACCCGCGGCGTCGACGACGTCATCACGGTCCTCACGACGGACGCCTCGGAATGGCAGAAACGGCCCATCGTTCGCCCCCAGGAACAGACGGACATTGTCGGCATTTTGATTCCGATCCTGGTCATCGCGATTTTTCTGTTCATTTTTATTCACACGGTACGTCAGCAAGGCGGCGTCGGTCGCGCTCTGCTGTACATGTGGCTGACCAGCGGTTCCGGCGGAGGCGGCTCTTCCGGCGGCGGTTTTTCGAGCGGCGGCGGCGGCGGCGATAGTTTTTCCGGCGGCGGCGGATCTTCGGGAGGCGGCGGCGCCTCGGGGAGCTGGTGATGCTGTTGAGTCAGGATGAAGCATCTCGGGTCGAAGCCGCGGTCCGCGCCGCGCAGGCCCGATCGAGCGGCCAGATCGTCTGTGTGCTCGCGCATGCTTCCTCGCACTACGAGATTATGCCGTTTGTTTGGAGCGCCCTGATCGCCCTGCTGACGCCATGGCCGTTGCTGACCTTCACCGAAATACCGGATGAGCGGATCTATCTGATCCAACTCACCGTGTTTTTCGTGGCGATGTTGGTGCTGACCCTACCACGCCTGCGATTGATCTTGACACCAGCGCATGTGCGGCGCGCCAACGCGCACCGCGCTGCGCTCGAACAATTCATGTTGCGCGGGCTGACTCATGGTCCGGAGCGCAACGGCGTTCTGCTCTATGTCTCGCTCGCCGAGCGCTTCGCCCGGGTGATCGCAGACGAAGGCGCCGCGAAGGTCATCCATCAACGGGAATGGCAGACGATCATCGATCAATTGCGCGGCGATATGGCGGGCGGCGCGGCTGCCGACGCCTTGATCTCAGCCTCGATGCGGTGCGGCGATCTCTTGGCGCGGCATTTTCCGCCGCGGCTCGACGTTACTCATCCGCAGATTCATCGCTTTCATATGATCTGAAACAAGAAGCGCCTAAGGCCCTTTGGCGGCGGCCAATATTGTCGAAGGGCCTCCACGACCGCCTTCTTGAAGGATAACGGCATAAGCGTCGGCGCCGTCGAGATGAGCTTGTTCGAGGCTGGCTTGTAGGTTGATCGACGCGCCGTTCCAGTCGCCCACTTTCGTGATCGCGCGTACGACATTCGAATAGGTCAAGGTCGAACCGGCATTTTCGCCACGCTGAACGGTGACGGTACGTTTGCTCGCTAGAGCAATAAGAAAAACGCTCGCGTTGCGCGGCGCGCCCACCGGAGCGGCGCCGACTGAAATGTTGATACTTCCGCCCTGCTCGACCACTTTCAACGGGACAGCCATCACGCCAGCCCGCGTGGCGGTGAGGCTTTCAGCCGCTTGGATTTGGCTGAGATCGCTACCGACCGCGTCGGCGACGCCGTTGATAATCGCCTGCGGCGTATAAACTTCGCCGCGTCCACTGGTCTTGGCGTAGGCCTGCTGACGCAACGTATAGGTGGGCTCGGCCAGAGTATCCTTCCAGCCGATATAATCCCAATAGTCGACTGGAAACGAGATCGCCAACACATGCGGATCGCGCGCCAATTCGCCCAGGACCCGATCCGCGGGCGGGCACGAAGAACAGCCTTGACTCGTGAAGAGTTCGACGACCGACTTTACATCGGCAGCCTCGGCGGCGAAGACAGGCGTCGCACAGCTAAACAAACTCGCCGCGACCAACGCCTTCGCCGTCGCACCTGGGGCGGACATGGCTCCGACCTCATACTATTGATATTGAGCGCCTTGATAATAGGCGTTTCGTTCGCAGCGCCAATCAATTCTGGGTGAGTCTTCGTGATGAAAAGGCGCGAGTGAATAAGATGGACGATCGCGGCTCTTTCCCGTAACAAGGCAGTCAGACTGCTTCGTTTGCATGCCTATTGCATGCCTAGCGCTTTATGGGCTCTGGCCCCGGATCGGGGTGGACGCTCTGAAAGAATGAGACCATCGATGCTTTTTGGCCTCCCGCGCCGCGCAGGGATTATCGCAACTCTCCTCACGTTCATCGCCGTTCCTGCGCTGGCTTCGCCCTCGTTAATCATTGACGTCGACAGCGGTCAGACCCTTTATCAGAACGAAGCGACAGTCAATTGGTACCCAGCCTCGCTAACTAAGTTGATGACAGTCTATGTCGCCCTGAGCGCGGTGCGCGAAGGGCGCATCACGATGGATACGCCGTTCGTGATGTCGGCGCATGCCGCGAGCATGGCGCCTTCCAAAATGGGTTTCCGGCCGGGAACCGAAGTGACGCTCGACAATGCGCTCAAGATGCTCATGGTGAAATCGCCGAACGATGTCGCCGTGATGGTCGCTGAAGGCGTTTCGGGCTCAGTGGAGAATTTTGCCGACGAGATGAACGCCGCGGCTGTGAAGCTTGGCCTTAAAGAATCGCATTTCGTCAATCCAAACGGCTTGCCGGATACGCGGCAAGTCACTTCGGCGCGCGACATGGCGATGATCGGCCGCGCTCTCCTGAAGGAATTCCCAGAAGAGGCCGGAATATTTGGCATTGGCGCGCTGCAGCTCGGTGAACAAATCATTCCCACTCACAACGGCTTGATCGGCCGTTATCCGGGCGCGGACGGTATGAAAACCGGCTTCACTTGCGCGGCAGGTTTTAATGTCGTCGCCAGCGCGACGCATAATGGCAAACGATTGATTGTCGTGGTGCTCGGCTCGCCTACGCCGCGGGAGCGCACCGCAAAGGCGATCGCGCTTTTTGATCGCGGCTTCAATCAATGGGGCGGCGGCCTAGGCGTGGTGGACGCCCTCCCATCGCCTGGCGTCGGCCCCGCGCCCGACATGCATCAGGAGATTTGTTCGCGGCGTAATCGCGCCGCCGCCCTCGCCGCCGAGGAAGAAGACATGCGCGCCGCGTCCCCCGCCGACTTCGGCGGAGGCGGCCTTGGCCGAGGGCTGAGTCTCTTTTCCGCCGTCGCCACGACAAACGACCCTATAGCCATGGCGGCCCTCCCCGCTCCGCATTTCGACCCGGTGTTGGTCTTCGTCGGCCCAAAACCGGGCTGGACCGGCGCGGTCGCCGCGGCAAGATCGACGCCGCCGAGCACGGAGAAGGCGAACTTTGCCTCGCCGGAAACTGTGAGCGCCTATACGGCCTCCGACAAATCGGTTGACCCAAACGCAGTTCAGCCCGTCGCCACAAGCGCGCCTATGGCATTGCAAGGCGCGGTCCATGGCGGCGTCAAGCTGACCGCGATTGCATCGCAGCGCAGGAGCGCTGTCAAAAAACTCAATGACGCCAAGGCAATAAAAAAGATCGCGGTCTCAACGACGCCGAAAAAGGCCACCGGGAGCCCCGACGGCGCGGCCGCGACAGGCGCCAAAGCCCCGGGGTCCCGGTAGCGACAACTAACACCGAGACCGACTTTATCACTGAGGCGTGATCAAGGACACACTTTCGCCCGGATACGGTCAATTACACGCCGCATCGCCCGGTCATTCTGAACACCTAGCCGCGAAGGAACGATTTGACCTCTGCTCGGTTTTTCAGCCCCCCAGCCCCCGAGCAACCAGTCGGATCGAACATTTGCCTCGCAGGCCAGCGGACCGGCGGAACCCCTCCAGCCGGTCCGCTTCTTTTTTTTTAACACCCTGAAAATTTCTGACCCCGATGCCGCTTGCATCTGAGCGCTAACGCCTCGATATGAAGCGCCGTTCCGGCGCCGCGCGTCGGGACTTCATCGATATAACCAAGCTCATGAGGCCGGTGTGACGACCGATATTCATTCCAGCGCCGACGAACCGAAAGCGCCGACGCCTGACGCCGCGGAGACGGGAGCCGCGAAGACGCAAAGCTTCGAAGCCGACGTTTCCCGCCTGCTCCATCTGATGGTCCATTCGGTCTATTCCGACCGAGATATTTTTGTTCGGGAACTCGTATCGAACGCGGCCGACGCCTGCGAGAAGCTTCGTTACGAGGCGCTGGCCAAGCCTGAACTCGTATCGGGCGGCGATCCTTTCCTCATCACAATCGCCGTCGATCCCGAAGCCAAGACCCTGACCTTCTCGGACAATGGCGTCGGCATGGACCGCGAAGATCTTGCGGAAGGTCTCGGCACGATCGCCCGCTCCGGCACCCGCGCCTTTCTCGATAAGCTTGGCTCGGAAGAAGCCTTGAAAGAAGGCGCCAATCTGATCGGCCAATTCGGCATCGGTTTCTACTCCGCCTTCATGGTCGCCGACGAAGTCGTCGTCGAGAGCCGCAAAGCGGGCTCTGAGGAAGCGTGGCGCTGGTCTTCTGACGGCAAAGGCTCTTATACGATCGCGCCGTCGCCGCTCGACGCCGCGCCGCAGCGCGGATCCCGCGTCCGCCTTCATCTCAACCAAGCCTCGCATGATTACGCCGAAGCTTATCGGATCGAACGGATCGTACGCGAACATTCCGGCGCGGTCGCGGTACCAGTCGACCTGATCGAAAAGCCGGGCGCAGAGCCGCGCCGCATCGCCGATGGCGCGGCGCTATGGGCGAAGTCGAAATTCGAAATCAAGCCAGAAGAATATACCGATTTCTATCGTACTCTCGGTGGCCAGTTCGACGAACCCGCCTTGACGATTCACTGGCGCGCCGAAGGACGCCAGGAATACACGGTTCTCGCTTTTATCCCCGGCTCGCGGCCTTTCGATCTTTTCGACCCGGCGCGAAAGGGGCGTAACAAACTTTACGTTCGGCGCGTCCTCATCAATCAGGACACCGATCTTCTTCCCGGTTGGTTGCGCTTCGTACGTCTTATCGTCGACAGCGCCGACTTGCCTCTGAATGTCTCGCGGGAAATGATCCAGGAAAGTCCGGTCTTTGCGGCGATCCGAAAAGGCGTAACCAATCGAATCGTTCAAGAACTGACGAAACTTTCCGAATCCGAGAGCGACGAGGACAAGGAAAAGTTCTCGAAGCTTTGGGAGAATTTTGGCGCGGTCATCAAGGAAGGTCTTTACGAAGACCCGGAGCGGCGCGACGCTCTGTTCAAGATCGCTCTCTTTACGACCTCGACGCATCCTAAAGGCGAGCGCACGCTCGCCGGTTACGTCTCCTCCCTGCGAGAGAATCAGACCGCGATTTTCTATCTGACCGGCGACGACCCCAAACGCCTGACAACGAGCCCGCAACTCGAAGGCTTCGCAGCACGAGGGGTCGAAGTTTTGCTGCTGTCCGACCCCGTCGATGCGTTTTGGGTATCGACCGCGGCTGGTTTCGATGGAAAACCCTTCAAGTCGGTTACGCAAGGCGCCGCCGACATCAAGACGATTCCACTCGTCGAAGGCGGCAAAGCCACAGGCGATGCGCCTTCGGCGGAAGTCGCGACGCTTTTTGCTTACTTCAAGCAGACGCTTGGCGACGCGATTGGCGAAGTGCGCGCCTCGGATCGCTTGACCGAGAGCGTCGCCTGCCTGGTCGCGCCCGAATTCGGACCAGACCGTCAGCTCGAGAAAATGCTTGCTTCCCACGGACGGCTCAACGACCGCGCCAAACCCATTCTCGAGGTTAACGCGGCTCACCCGCTGGTCGCGGCCCTGGCCAAACGTTATCGTGAAGATGCCGACAAATCTTTGATCGACGATGCGGCCTGGTTGGTCTTTGACGAGGCGCGCCTCATGGAGGGAGAGCCCCTCGCCGACGCCCAGGCCTTCGCTGGACGCCTCCGTCGCGTCATGGAGAAAGCATTAAGTTAAAGCGCAACGCCGCTCAATTAATAGCGCATTAGACTACCTCAGGGCGTGTTGTACAGAGCTTTGCAACCCAATCTTAATATCGGCGCCGCAAAGTAAGGCCTACTGCGCGCTGTTGGCCTTACTTTCTTCGAGGGCCGATCTTTCACGCGCCTCGATGACGTGTTGGCTGGGAAGCCCCTGCTTCCCGGTCAATGGCATGACGCCGAACGTCCATCCCCGGGTTCAAACCGGGATTTTCTCATTTGGCGAGACTGCGCGCCTGCGGCCTTGGCTGAGGCTATGGATCCATTGGGCGAGGAACGGAATTCGATGGCCGGATCGAGTGCTGCACGCCCACCAGCCGCTCCTATTGCGCCAGGAGGAAAGCGCGATTCGGCCGAAACATCCCACGCGTTCACGCGACGGCGGCCTTCGAAGAGCGCCAACGCGCTTCGGGCGTTGCGCATTTACTGGCGCAAAGAAGCGAACTTCTTCAAGAGAGTCCTGCCCTTCGTTTTGATAACTTTGGTTCAGATGCTTGTCGCGAGCGTCAGCCTTTCCGTGCTTTCGGATGTGCGCGCCTATGTCGGCGGCGAAAGCCTCTGGTCGAAAGGACAGAAGGACGCGATCTACTATCTCGCTCTTTATGCGGAGACCGGCGACGACCGTTACTTTGAAAAGTACCAATCAGCGCTGGCGGTTCCACTCGGCGATCTTAACGCACGCCTTGCCCTCGAACAGCCCTATCCGGATTATCCCCGCGCGGCGCAAGGCCTCTTGCGCGGCGGCAATGCTCCAAATGACGTACCTGGACTGATTTGGCTCTTCGATCACTTCCGCGGCTTCCCCTATATGAGTGACGCCGTCGCGAAATGGCGCGCCACCGATCCGCTTATCTTTGAACTTTATTCGCTTGGCGAGGCCGTCAAAAAGGGCGTCACGAATGATAGGCAGACCGGCGGCGTCGAACCGCTCAAGGAGCAAATCTACGCCTTCAACGATCGGATCATGCCGCTTGCCGTGGCCTTCTCGGAATCCCTGGGCGCCGGTTCGCGAGCAATCAAGACTATTTTGACCGCCGCGAATGTCGTCGTTACCGGCGTTTTGATTGGGCTTGTCGCTTGGCGTCTGCGCAGCCTCCTGGGGCAACGAAAAAAATTCGAAGACGCGCTCAGCGCCGAGAAAGAGCGCGTGCAAGTCACATTGTCTTCCATTGGCGATGCTGTATTCCGCATCGATGAAGACGGTTGGATCGACTATATGAACCCGGCCGCTGAGCGCCTGATCGGCGTGCGCGCCTCGGAAGGTCAAGGCGCCGAGCTCAAATCCTTGTTCTCGATTGTTGAGAAAGCGACGGGAATTCAACCCGCGGGATTGATCGAGTCAATCTTGAACGGCGCCGCGAAGGCCCATTCGGACCTGGCGATTCAAAGCAAGGGCCGCGTCGTCCCGGTGTCTCTCGTCGCGACGCCCATCAAGGCCGGCGACGCCTCCCGCGGCGCCGTTCTCGTATTCCACGACATGACCAGCGAACAGGCGTTCATCGATCGCTTGTCGTGGCAAGCCTCGCACGACGCGTTGACCGATCTCGCCAATCGCCGGGAATTCGAACGCCGTCTTGAAGAGACGCTCGCGCGACTCGCCACGCGAAGCGGCGCCCATGGGCTCATGTTCCTCGATCTCGATCAGTTCAAAATCGTCAACGATACATGCGGACACGCGGCCGGCGATGAGCTGCTTCGTCAGACTTCGCTTCTGTTGCGGCGGCAACTGGACGAGGATGACCTTCTGGCGCGCTTAGGCGGCGACGAATTTGGTATTCTCATCGAAAATTGCGACGATGCGCAGGCCGCCGATGTCGCGGAGCGTTTGCGAAGCGCCGTCCAGAAATTCACATTCGCCTGGGAAGGCCGCTCCTTTAATATCACCGTGAGCATCGGTCTCGTTTGCCTCGCGCAGCCCGATCTGCGTATCGAAGAGGCGCTGCGCACCGCCGATATGGCCTGCTACATGGCCAAAGAAAAAGGCCGAAACCAGGTACAGATACATCAAACCAGCGACTCGGAAGTTCTTCAACGCGTCGGCGAAATGGTCTGGGTGCAACGCATTCGCGAAGCGATCGAAAATGACCGTTTCTGCCTCTACGCCCAGAAGATTGCGCCGATCGGCGGCTATTCCACCAACGGAGAGCATGTCGAACTGCTGATCCGTTTGATGGACGGCGGCCGGCTCGTGCCGCCTGGCAGCTTCATCCCGGCGGCTGAGCGCTTCGGCTTGATGCCACTCATCGATCGATGGGTCGTCGGCAAAGCCTTTGCGATGTTGACGAGTTCTGAACAAAACCGAGAAGACCGCCGTCTGGCGACATGCGCAATCAACATCTCGGGAGAGAGCGTCAGCGACGCCTCGTTCGCGCAATATCTGCGCGAGCAATTCGAAGCGTATAAAGTGCCGCCCTTCTTGATCTGCTTCGAAATAACCGAGACGGGGGTCATTTCGAATCTCGAAAAAGCCGAACGGTTCATGCGAGAGTTTCAGCAATTGGGATGCCGGTTCGCCCTCGACGATTTCGGAACCGGCATGTCCTCCTTCGCCTATCTGAAGCGATTGCCTGTCGATTATCTGAAAATCGATGGAAGTTTCGTCAAAGACATGCTGGACGATCGAAACGACCGCGCGATGGTCGAGATGATCGCCCGCATGGCCGCGACGCTCGGCAAACAGACCATCGCCGAATTTGTCGAAAGCGAAAAAATCCTTCAAGCGCTCAGCGAAATCGGCGTCGACTACGCGCAAGGTTTTGCGATCGAGCGGCCGCGTCCGCTTTTGGGCCGTTTCGACAAGGCGCTCGAAATCCAGCGCGAAGTCGCCTGAACGCCGAAGCTTACGCCGGCCGCGGCGCGTCGGCCTGCGGGCCGATCCAGTCGACGTCCTGGCGTGGATAAGGCACGCGCACATCCGCCTCTTTCAAGCGGCGATGCAGATCGAAAAGGACTTCGCTTTTGACGCGATCAGCCATCTCGATCTCGTCGACGAAACAGATCAGTTGGAACTTCAGCGCCCAGTCGCCGAACTCGCTGAAAAGGACGAGTGGGGCAGGTATCGACAAAATCAGATCTTGCGCCCTGGCCGCGCCGATGAGGATTTCCCGCACCTTTTCCGGGTCCGAATCGAAAGCCACATTCAACGCGATGATGATGCGTCCGACGCGATCGGCTTTGACCCAATTCTTGACAACGCCGGAGACAAGATTCGAATTCGGCACGATCAGCATCGCGCGGTCGAAAGTCTCGATCTCGGTCGAGCGTACGTTGATGCGTCGGACGAAGCCGGAATCGGGGCCGACGACGACCATGTCGCCAACCCGCACCGCCCGCTCCCAGAGAATGATGAGGCCCGAGACGAAATTATTGACCACGGACTGTAGGCCAAAGCCGATTCCAACCGACAAAGCGCCGGCGATCAGGGCGAGCCTTTGAAAGTTGAGACCAAGCTGGCCAGCGCCGACGACCAACGCAAGAATGAAGCCGATATAGCCGAAAATCGTCTTGATCGAATTGCGCAGGCCGTCGTCCATCCGCGTGCGCGGCAGCAATTGCGACGCAAGCCAGCCTTGGACCGCGCGGGTCATCAAAATGCCGACGATGAAAATGAAAATCGCCGCGAGGATCGAGGAAATCGAAATCGTGACGTCGCCGAATTTGAACCCGAAATAGGCGGCGCGCAGCGTTCCGAACATATCCTGCGATTGCAGGCCCCAGGGCGTCGCAATCAGCAGCGCCGCCACGACGAAGAATGCGACACGCGCCGCGCCCTGGACGAGCACCGTCAATTGCTCGAGCGAATCCTTGCGAAACGCGAGCATCATCATCAAGGTGCGCCCGAGCATCGCGCGGGGCTGCAGAACCACCTCCGCGCCGGCGTCGATCACGACGCCGACGAGATAGAGAATGGCGATCAGGCCCGCGTCGCGGATGAGTTGGCCGAGCAGAAACGTCGCGAAGGCGACATAACCGACGATGACCGCGGCGATCGTCGTCACCGCAATCAGCCAGGCCAAGGTCCGCAGGGGCGCCCAGGCGTCGCGAACCGGTTGGGCCGCCAAGACCGCGGCCTCGTTCCTGATGTAGATGCGGCGCAAGGCGGCCGCCATCATCAACGCCGCCAGTAAGCCGCAAACACCACGCGTCGCTACGGTTACGCTCAGCGAAGCTGAGACTGCATCGTCGATCGGCTCCAGCACCTTTTCCAGCGCGACGATCGCCGCCAAGCCGATCCACACGCGCATCGCGCGTTGAATGATCGGCTCGGGCACATCGACCATGCGCCATTGCGGCAGACCCGGCGCCATCAATCCGCGCGTGATCGCATTGGCGATAAAAACGACCTTCAGCCCGTCGAAAAAAGCCTCCTGGACGCCTTGCAATTGCGGATAGGAAAGATCGAAAGCGTCGAGCGCATAGGACAGGGCGAGAAGCGACAGAACCGGCACGCAAGACAGTACGAGCGTCGTCCAGAGCGCCGCCAGGGCGCGCCGCAATTGGCTCGGCTCCTTGACCGAGGGATCGCGCGCCGTGACTCGTTGGGTCATCCAGGTCAAAGGCGCGATCAATAAGGCCAAGGCGATCAGCACGGCGGCGAAGCCGAGCCATTGACCGGCGCTCACGCGCGAAATGTCTTCGCTCACCCATCCCTTGAGAAGGCCGCCCAGCGCGGCGATATCGCCTGGCGTTTCGCGCGCGACGGTCGCCCAGAGGAGCGGACTGAGGATGCTCGAGGACCGCGCGAAAGTTTGCGCGGCGAAGAGGCTGCGCCGCGCCGCGCCGATGCGCGAACTCGTCTCATCGACCTGAACCGCGAGCGCCCGCGCCGTGCGCATCGAGGCGTCGAGATCGTCGTGGACCTTCTGCTCGGCCGCAATCTCGCCGGCCGCGGCGTCCGTACTCTCCGCGGCCTTGTCCTTCGACTTCGGCGTCAATTCGGCGAGGCGTTTCGCCGAAGCGGCGAGCTGAGGCGCCAGTTGCTCGATGGCGCCCTGCAGCACGCCGGCCAAAGGATCGCATTCGCTGCGCAGGCGCTGCAGTTCAGCATCGGAAAGCGCCGTGTTTTTGAAGGCGGAATCGATATCGAGCAAAGTCGCCTTGACGCTGTCGATCTGCTGGCGAACCGAATCGGGCGTTTGCGCGCCAATAGGCGTCGCCAAAGCGAAGCAGAGGAAAATCAGCGCCAGAATGGGGACGCTGAATCGGATCGGGGCGGTCATTTGCTTGGCGAATCGCAGGAAATGCTGCTCCTTCGATCATTCGACCATGGCGACCCTGCGGCGGCAAGGCGCGATAGGCCTCCTTGATTTCATTCACCCTGGCGCGGGAAAGAGGCTGCGCGGACCGGCCTGCTTTGTTAAAGGAAGCGCCAAATTCGAAAGATCGCCCCTTGAACGACGCCTTGAGCAGCCCATCGGCGCTGGAAGACCCCGGCGCACGCGCCCTCGATCGCCTGATCGCGGCCGGCTTCCGCCGCGTCGAGCCGCCATGCCTGCAGCCCGCCTCGGTGTTTCTCGATATGTCGGGCGAGGAAATCCGCGGCCGCCTGTTTCTGACCAGCGGCCCTTCCGGCGAAGAGCTCTGCCTTCGGCCTGACTACACAATTCCCGTCTGCCTCGCCTATCTCGCCTCGGCCGAAGCAGGGCGGCAGGCGCAATATTCTTATCTCGGGCCGGTCTTCCGCGCCCGCGCAGGGCAAGGCGGCGAATGGCGTCAAAGCGGTCTCGAAAGCTATGGCCGCGCTGATATCGAGGCCGCCGACGCCGAGATTTTCGCTCTCGCGATGGAGGCTGGCGAGGCGGCCGGCGCGGGCGCGCTTGACGTGCGCTTCGGCGACGCCGGCCTGTTCGACCGCGCGCTCCATGCGCTGGATCTGCCGGACGTTCTCTTAAGGCGCCTGCGGCGCGGCCTGGCGCAAGGCCGATCGCTCGACGCCCTTCTCGATGAGACCAGCGCCAATGGCGCCGGCGCCCAATCCGGCGTCCTCGCCGCCTTGGAGAAAGCCGACCACCAGGGCGCCAAGGCTTTGGTGGAGGACCTTCTCGCCATCGCCGGCATCGCCAGCGTTGGTGGGCGCAGCGCCGGCGAAATCGCCGATCGCTTTCTCGAACAGGCCGCGCTCAAGGCCGGCTCCAGCGCGCCGGCCGAAAAACGCGAGGCGCTCCGCCGCTTCCTCGCGATCAAGGGCGACCCCGACGCCGCTTCGCGCCAATTGCGCGCTTTGGCGAGCGACGCCAAACTGGACATCGCCGAAGCGCTGGATTCCTTCGATCAACGTACTGGCTTCCTCGCCGCGCGCGGCGTTGCGGTCGAGCGCTGCGCTTTCTCCGCCGGATTCGTCCGCGACCTCGATTATTACACAGGCTTTGTTTTCGAGGCCGTCGATCCCAAGCGCGACGACGGACGGCCGGCCATCGGCGGCGGCCGCTACGACCGGCTGGCGCGCCGCCTCGGCGCCCAAGAGGACATTCCGGCAATCGGCGCGGCGATCTGGATCGATCGCCTCGGCGAAGGAGCCACCCAATGAACGGCTCCAATGATACGCCGCTCGTCCTCGCCGTACCTTCGAAGGGACGGTTGCAGGAGAACGCCGCCGCCTTTTTCGGCCGCGCCGGCCTGGAATTCACGCAAGGGCGCGGCGCGCGCGATTATCGCGGCGCGATCTCCGGCCTGCCCAATGTCGAAGTCGCCTTTCTCTCGGCTTCCGAAATCGTCGGCCAATTGGCAAGCGGCGCCGCGCATTTCGGCGTCACCGGCGAAGATCTGGTGCGTGAGCAGGTCGCCGACGCCGACGAAAGGCTCGCGCTTCTGGCGCCGCTCGGCTTCGGCCGCGCCAATGTCGTCGTCGCCGCGCCGCAGGCCTGGATCGACGTACGCAACATGACAGATCTGGAAGATGTCGCAGCCAGCTTCCACGCCAACCGCGGCGAACGCATGCGCGTCGCCACCAAATACGTCAACCTGACCCGCCGTTTCTTCGCGGAAAAAGGTGTCACGGACTATCGCATCGTCGAGAGCCTCGGCGCGACGGAAGGCGCGCCCGCCGCCGGCGCCGCCGAACTCATCGTTGACATCACGACGACCGGCGCGACCCTTGCCGCCAATGCGTTGAAGACGCTGGACGATGGCGTCATTTTGCGCTCGCAAGCCAATCTCGTCGCCTCGTTGCACGCGCCCTGGGGCGAAACGCAGCGCGAGACTGCCCGTGCCATGCTGATGCGCATCGCCGCCGCGCAAGAAGCGCTCGCCTCGCGCGAACTACGCGCCCGCCTCCCCGGCGACGCCAAAGGCGTCCTCGAATCCGCCGCCGCCATGTTCGACGCGCAAACCGCTTTCGGCGAAGAGCCCGACGCCCACGGCCGGGTCACCTTTCATGCGCCGAAACAAAACGTCGCCGAACTCGCCGCGTGGCTCCTCGCCCAAGGCGCCGAACGCGTCAGCGTCAGCGCTTTGGAGCATATCTTCAGCGCGCGCAACGCGCTGTACGAAGCGCTTGAGCGCAGGATCGGAGCACGGAAATAAAAGCTCCACGTTTCGCTGGCCCTCCCCTGCGCAGGTCTCGCTCGACGATGTCACGCACGATGGTACGGGCGTTCTTCTCGACGTGCGGCGAGGCTGCCGCCGCAGTCCTGATCGCCCGCGCGGCGCGCTCGATAGTCACATTGCCCTCCCCTTCCCGCCATGCCACAACCTCTCCGCAAGGCCCTCTGCATGCGACTCGCCGCCACGCCCGAAAACCCCGTCCCGCCCGGCGCGATCCTTTCGACCGCGCGTGGCATCGACGGCGCGCCGCTCCGCGCGGCGCGGTGGGTTCCGCCGACGGCCAAACGCGGCACCGTGGCGATCCTGCATGGCCGGGCCGAATTCATTGAAAAATACTACGAAGTGATCGGCGAATTGCTGACGCGCGGTTTTGCCGTCGCCACGATCGACTGGCGCGGCCAAGGCGGCTCGACGCGGCAGTTGAGGAACCGGCGCAAGGGCCATGTCGACGATTTCTCGCTTTATGAGCGCGATCTCAGCGGCCTCGTCGACGACGTTCTCGGCCCTTCCTGTCCGCAGCCCTGGTTCGGTCTCGCTCATTCGATGGGCGCCGCGATCATGCTGTCGATCGCGCGGGCCGGGCGCTGCCCGTTCGAACGCCTCGTTCTCACCGCGCCGATGATCCGTCTCGCTGGCCTCAGCCATCCCTGGCTGGCGCGTGGGCTCGCCGAAACGCTAGATACGCTCGGCCTCGGCGGCCTGTTCGCGCCGGGCGGCGGTTCGGCCAGCCCCTCGATCCTACCTTTTGAGGGGAATGTTCTGACCTCGGATCGCGCCCGCTACGCCCGCACGGCCGGCATGATTATCACCGCGCCGGATGTCGCGCTCGGCTGGCCGACCATTGGCTGGATCAACGCCGCTTTCCGCGTGATGAGCGAATTTGAGGATCCGGATTTTGCGCGAGAGATCACGACGCCGACGCTGATCATCGCCGCCGGCGCCGATCGCGTCGTCGATACGCGTTCGGCCGAGCGTTTCGCCGCCAAGATGAGAACCGGCCGGCTCATCGTCGTTGACGGCGCCCAGCACGAAATTTTGATGGAGCGTGATCGCTATCGCGACCTGTTCTGGGCGGCCTTCGACCAATTCATTCCTGGCGTCGAAAGCGAACGCGCCCTCGGCCGGCGATCGGCCTAAGGCATGTGCCCGCCCGGCCTGCCGCCGAGGGGATGGGAGGCGAGCGAGCCTCCGCCCAGTTGAGTCGGCGTCGGCGGCGATCCAACCGGGCCGCCGGCCGCGGCCGCTCCTGGCGGTCCGGAGGGATTCATGACCGCCGGATCGGCCTTCCAGGTCTGCATTTCAATGCAGGCGAGGAGCTCGACATAGCTGTTCACCAGGCTGGCCTGATCGGTCGCGCAGGTATTTCGGGCCGCCGCTGAATAGCTCGACCATTCCTTCAGCAGCTTGTCCTTGGTCGCCCGCTCGTCGTCCATACAGGCTTTGAGATCGACGATCTGGCCCTCGATTTGGGCCTCTGGTTTGCAGCCCGCCGCAATATCGAGATTGGGCACGCTCGCCGAAACCATGGCGAAAACAATGAGAGGCAGCATATCGAACCTCCGGGTGGCATAAATTCTCACCGCTCAAAACGCGCCGACCGGATAAAAGGTTCTTTAGACTGGCCCTTAGGCGCGCCGGCCTCGTCAATTGACAGGGCGCGGCCCGGACTCCATTTCATCCGAGCTTCGCGGGTCATCCGCCGGGCTGATTCGGACCTGGAATTTGTCGCATTCGCCAGGCGTGAAAGTAGCCGCTGGCGACGCCGCCCCGGCGGCGTCGGCGGGCGCGATGCGCCTCTCCCGCGAAAGCGCCCTGGCTCTGGCGGTCATCCTCGGCTTTGCGGCGGCGAGGATTGTCTTCGCCCTGCTGCTCGATTTCGGGATCGACGAAGCCTACACATTGACGCTCGCGCGGCGCCTGAACTGGTCCTATTTCGACCATCCGCCGCTGCATCAATGGATCGCCCATTTTGCGGCTTTGGCTTTTGGCGAGAATGCCGCCGTCCGCCTGCCCTTCATCGCGCTTTTCGCGGCGACGGGATGGCTCGTCTTCGCGCTTACCCGCGATCTCTTCGGCGCGGTCGCCGGGCTTTGGGCGACCTTCGCGCTGAATGCCACGCCGTTCTTCTTCGCTTCGGCAGGCGGATGGATCGTGCCGGATGGTACGCTCGCCTTCGCGCTCGCTGCATCCGCCTATGCGTTGACGAAACTACTCTTCGCGCCCGCCCCGCGCGTCTGGCCGCTTTGGCTCCTCGCCGGACTCTTCATGGGCTTGGCCGGCCTCTCGAAATACAACGCTGTCTTTTTTCCCCTCGGCCTCCTTTTGTATCTCATGCTCTCGCCCAACCAACGTCGATGGTTTTTCCATCCCGCGCCCTATGGCGCGGCGCTGCTCGCGCTGATGCTCGTCGCACCGGTTGTGATTTGGAACGCGGAAAACGACTGGGTCTCGTTTCTGTTTCAAAGCGCGCGCGGCGCGCCTTCGCCGCATTGGCGGCCGGCGCAAGTCGGCGCCATGCTTTTGAGCGAAATCGCGCTTCTTTCGCCGTGGATTTTCATTTCTCTCGCCGCCGGCCTCTTCGCGGCTTTTCGTACCATCGCGCGGGGTAAAGACGACGGGCGGCGCCTCTTGCTTCTTTGTCTCGCCTTGCCGCCAATCGTACTCTTCACCGTGACCCCGCTGTGGGGCGCCCGCGGCCTGCCGCATTGGCCGATGCCGGGCTGGCTCTTCGTTTATCCGCTGCTTGGCGCCTGGGTCAGCGAAAGCGCATCGCGCCCGCAATGGCGGCGCCCCTTTGTCATCGCCGCCACGGCGGCGCTCGCCCTTATCGCGGCTCTCGCCATCGCCCAGGCGCGAACCGGCTTTCTCATTGCGTTCTTCCCGCGTCTCGGCGATGGCGCGGACCCCACGCTCGAAAGCCTGAGCTGGTCGAAAGTTCGTGAGTCGCCTGTGCTGCGCGACCATGGCGAGGCCTTCATCGTCGCCACAAAATGGACCGAAGCAGGCAAAATCGCACAAGCTCTGGGGCCGGAGCGGCCCGTGACGGTCTTTTCCGACGACCCGCGCGGCTTCGCCTTTCTCGCCGATCCCGCGGCTTTCGTCGGCAAGGACGCCGTGATCATCGTCTCGCAAAAGCGGCTCGCCGAAACGATCGCGGCGTTAACGCCTTATTTTGCAACCCTGGGCGATACTCAATCCGTCACTCTCGGCCGCGATGGCCGCGATGAGATCAAACTGGCGCTTATTCCCGCGCGGCGCTTATTGCGTGCCTATCCTTTGCCTTATCCGCGGCGCGCGTCGCCGTAGTCTCGAGCCGCTTTATGAGCCATCATGCCACCCCAGCGCTTTCCGTCATTGCGCCGACCTATCGCGAGGCGGCCAATGTTCCAGTGCTTTTTGAGCGTTTGAAGAAGGCTCTCGACGGGCTCGACTGGGAATTGATCGTCGTCGATGATGATTCGCCCGACGGCACGTCCGATGTCGCTTTCGCGCTCGCCACGGCCGATCGGCATATACGCTGCCTGCGCCGGGTCAACCGCCTTGGCCTCGCCGGCGCGGTGATCGAAGGCATTCTTTCCTCCAGCGCCGATTTCGTCGCGGTGATCGACGCCGATTTGCAACACGACGAGAGCATTCTGCCGCGTATGTACTACGCTCTTGCCGGCGGCGCCGATCTCGCCATAGGCACGCGCATTTCGGACGCGAAAGCCGAGCGCGGCCTTTCGCCGACGCGCCAAAGGCTCAGCAACGTCGGCGCCGAACTCTTCAAACGCATGTCCGGCCTCTCGGTGCGCGATCCGATGAGCGGCTTCTTTATGGTCCGCCGCTCCATTGTGTCCGCCATCGCGCCGCGGCTTTCCCCGGACGGGTTCAAGATTTTGGCCGATATTCTTCTCTGCGCGCCGGTGGGAATAAAAGTCGTTGAGACGACGTACGTATTTCGCAAGCGCC
This sequence comes from Roseiarcus sp., assembly GCA_030153205.1. Taxonomy (GTDB): domain Bacteria; phylum Pseudomonadota; class Alphaproteobacteria; order Rhizobiales; family Beijerinckiaceae; genus Roseiarcus. The sequence continues at coordinate 18,456 of JASLHV010000233.1, forward strand.
AGGCCGGCGAATCCAAACTATCCGCCATCGTCGGTCTCGATTTCCTGGGCTTGATCGCCCATCACGCCACGGCCGGCATCCTGCCGATCCGGTTTGCGCTCTTCGCCGCGGTCGGGGCTTTTGGTTTGATCGTCCATCTGGGCGTGCTGAAAATATTGGTCAACGCCTATGGCGCGTCGAGTTTCGGCGCCGAACAACTCTTCGCCACTCTCGCGGCGATGACCAGCAACTTTCTGATCAATAACGAAGTGACTTACCGCGAGAACCGTTATCGCAATTGGCGGATGCTGCTTGGCCTTTTGCTCTTTGCACTCGTTTGCTCCGTCGGCGCGGTCGCCAATATCAACATCGCGTCGTGGGTCTATAATAGAGAAGAAGTCTGGTGGGTCGCCGGGCTCGCCGGCGCCCTGGTCGGCGTCGTCTGGAATTATGCGGTCAGTTCCGCCTTTGTCTGGCGCACACGACGGACTAAGGCGCCGCTTGCCGTCGCTTCGCCATCTTCGACCACCACCCTGGCTTCATGATCGAAGACGCGCTCGCCGCGCTCGCGCAGATTTTCACGCGCCCCTTTCGAGCGACTTTGCTGAAGTCGCTTGCGCTGACGCTCGGCCTGCTGGTCATCCTGTGGTTCTTGCTCGACAAGCTGGTCTTGTCCTTCGTCGGCTTCGGACCGTCTTGGCTGGCGACGACGATCGCCATTCTTGCCGGTCTCGGGCTTTTCGTCGGCCTCGCCTTCCTGATCGCGCCGATCACCTCGCTGACCGCCGGCTTTTTTCTCGACGATATCGCGCTGATCGTCGAACAAGAGATCAATCCGGCGGGACCGCTCGGTCGGCCGGTACCTTTCATGCCGGCCATGCTCTTCGGCTTACGCTACGCCGGTCTCTCGCTCGTCGTGAACGTGATCGCGCTGATCCTTTTGCTTGCGCCTGGCGTCAATATCGTCGCCTTCCTCGCCGCCAACGGCTATCTCCTCGGGCGCGAATATTTTGAACTCGCGGCGATGCGCTATCGATCTTTCGAGGAAGCGCAAGCGATGCGCCGGCACTTCGGCCTGCAGGTCTTTATCGCGGGATTGGTGATCGCCTGTTTCGTCGCGGTCCCCGTCCTGAACCTCTGCGCGCCGCTGTTTGCGACGGCCTTCATGACGCGGTTGCATAAGCGGCTGGCGGGCGAGAAGGGTTGATCGCACGAGCGGTTAGAGCAGCGCCCTTCCTCCCTCTTTGCTGAGGAACGTGTCACGACGAAGTCGTGATGGATGCGGGGAGTCGCGCGCAGCGATGTTGTCGCTTGTACCAGCAATGGTCTCGATGCTGAAACGATAAGGTACGCAGCGGCATCAAAAAGTACGCCACCCCTACGCGAACCGGCTGCTCTCGAACTGCCCCGTCTTGCGATACCGATAGAGATAAGCCGGGGCGATCGCCTCGGCGCTTTGCGGCGTCACGCCCAATCCCGCCAAGGTCAGCCCCGCGGCCGTCGCCTCGGCCGAGACGACATTGTCGTTTTTGAGCAGCGCGATTTCGTCCCGCGTCGTCGTCAGCGCCGCCGGGAAAGCACCGAAGGAAATCTTGCTCGCAAATTCCGTCACCCCCGCCATCATCGAAGCGACGCCGAAGGGCACATTGAAGAGCAGGCGGCGCCGCTCCGTGACGCGGCAGACGAATTCGACCACTTGCCTGAGCGTCATCTGATCGGGACCGCCGAGCTCATAGGTCGCCCCGGATTTGGCCTGGCCGTCGATAGCGTTGGCCGCCGCCTGGGCGACATCGCCGACATAGACTGGCTGCATTTTTGTCGCGCCGCCGCCGAACAGCGGCAAAGCGAGCGAATAGCGCGAGAGCAACCCGAACCGATTGAAGAACTGGTCCTCGGGTCCAAAGACGACCGAGGGACGCAGGATCACGGCCTCCGGCGCCGCTGCGCGGATCGCCTGTTCGGCGAGCCCTTTGCTCGCGATATAGGGCGAGGCGGATGAAGCGTCGGCGCCAATCCCCGAAACATGAATCAGCGGGATCGCGCGCGCTTTCGTCGCTTTCGCGATCGTCCGCGCGCCCTCGACATGCACAGCGTCGAAAGTCTGGGCGCCTCGTTGGGCGCCGATGCCGACGACATTGATCGCCGCCTCCGCTCCAGTCAGCGCAGCGGCGACGGAGTCGGGATAGCGAAGGTTGGCCTGCACCGCGGCGATCTGGCCAACGGTGCCGATCGGCTGCAGGAAAAACCCGAGATCGGGCCGGCGCACCGCGACCCGCACGCGCCAGCCGCGCTTGACGAGGGCGCGCACCACATGGCGGCCGATGAACCCTGACCCGCCGAAAACCGTGATCAGGCGATTGGTCGGGTAAGGCCGCTGAGAATCAAAGGGAAAGTCAGCCATGAAGGTCGTCTCCGCGCCGGCGACGCTTAAGTCTCACCGAACAAGTGAATAGGCGAAGAGCGCGCCTCTGTATAGTCGCGCCAACGCCGCAATCGCGGCATTAGCGCGGGGCTCTTTTTATCCCTGGGCTGCGGCTTTCTGACGCGCGGCGATCACCATTTCGGCGGGCCGGCCGGACATTTCGGCAAGATGGTCGAATTTCGTCTCGAAAGCGCCGACGCCGGCAGTGGCCGAGCGCAACTCGACGATGAGATCGCCGATCTCCGCCTCAGGAATTTGCGCGCGCAGCACGTCCCAGCCGTCCCAGCCCGGCCGCGGGTCAAAGCCGAGGATTTGCCCCCGGCGCGCGCTGACCAAAGCGCTCGCCCGCGCCATCGCGTCCGAGGGCACGAAGATAGAGACCGCCAGGATCGGCTCGAGCAGAACCGGCCGCGCCTTGGGCAAGGCTTCGCCCAAGGCGATCTTCGCGGCCGCGCGAAACGCCATATCGGAGGAATCGACCGTGTGGTACGAACCATCGGTCAAGGTGACGGCGACATCGACCACCGGAAAACCGAGCGGCCCGCGCGCCATCGCATCGCGCGAGCCGGCCTCCACCGACGAGAAATACTGCCGCGGCACCGAGCCGCCGTGAACACGCTCTTCGAAAGCGAAGCCTTCGCCGCGCGAACGCGGCCTGACTTCGATCGCAACGTCGCCGAATTGGCCGTGGCCGCCCGATTGCTTCTTATGCCGCCCGCGCGCCGATACCGCGTCGCGAATCGTCTCACGATAGGCGATCGACGGTTTCGAACTTTCGACCGTTACGCCGAAGCGCGCCGACAGACGCTCGATCGTCACGCGCAGATGCATTTCGCCCTGACCATAGAGCTTCAGTTCGCCGGCTTCCTGGTCGTGGCGATAGACGAGCGCAGGATCTTCCTCGGCCAATTTCGCCAGCCCTGCGGCGAGACGAACATCGTCCTTGCGGTCCTTCACATGCAGCGCGATGACCTGGGTCGGCGCAGGCGCTCGTATTTCGACGATGCGTTTCGGCGCCTTTTTCGCGTCGGTGAACGTCTCGCCCGTCCCGATATGCTCCAGCCTTGCGAAGGCGACCGTATCGCCTTCCTCGGCGCGCGGTATTTTCGCGCTGGCCGCGCCGGTGAGCCTCGCCAGGCCGGCGATGCGGTCCTCGCCGCCGCCCGATGACGTCACCGTCGCGCCGTCCGGAAAAGCGCCGCGCAGCACGCGCGCGAGCGAGAGCTTACCGCCATGGGCGGTATGAATAGTACGCGCGACATGGGCGAGCGCCGGCCCTTGCGCGTCGACGCCGAGCCGTTCGCGCGTCTGGGCGACGCCCGGCGCTTCATGGCGCAAAGCTTTCAGCAAGCGCGTGACGCCATTGCCCCGATCGGCCGAGCCCATCAGCAGCGGCACGACATGCCCGCCGCGCAATTCCTTGGCGAGATCTTCGAAGACGCGATCGCGCGGCGGCTCGATCTCCGAAATCAATTCCTCCATCAGCGCGTCGTCGTAATCGGCGAGGCGCTCGAGCATCGAGTAACGCGCCTCCTTCTCGTCCGGTACGTGCCCATCGGGCATTTCGATCACGGTTGAAGGCGCATGTTCGCGATAGACGAAGGCGCGCTCCAAGGCGAGATCGATGAAACCCGAAGCGACGCCATTCTCCCAGATCGGGATCTGGCGCAGCAGCAACGGCGTCCGTGACGTCGGCTGCAGCATCTCCAGCGTCTCGCGCACGCTCGCGCCGGCGAGGTCGATCTTGTTGAGAAAGAGGATGCGCGGCACGCCGAGCTCCTCGAGTTCGCGCAGCACCACCTGCAACGAGGGCGCCTTGCGTGCGTCCGCTTCGCAAACCACGACCGCCGCGTCGCAGACCGGCAGGACGTTGCGCATGTCGTGAATGAATTCGACCGAGCCCGGGCAATCGATGAAGGTCATCCGGTCGCCCATATAGTCGACATGGGCGGCGTTCGGCTCGACGCTCATCGCATGGGCGCGAGCCTCAGGGCTGGAATCGCCGAGGCTGGTCCCGTCGCGCACCGAACCCTGCCGCGCCGAGGCGCCGCCGCGCGCCAAAATCGCCTCGAGCAGCGTCGTCTTGCCGCCCTGGAAGGGGCCGACGACGGCGATGAGCCGCGGCCCCGCAATTCGTCTTTCGCTGGAGCCATTCAGGCCGACCATGACGTCCTCCTCGATTTTTTGGCGAGGACCAGACCGCCCGCCGGCGGCGAGGCCCGCACAAGTCACCTCAGCGTCGCAAAAGCTTTAGCCAAGCGCAAGACGGGATTTGGGGGCGGCGCTGGCTCGAGAGGAGAGCACCGTTCGGCGATGGACGTTATGTTTTGCGGAAAATCCTCTGTAGACTTCGTTCTCATGCTCCCACGCCCTGCGACCGAGATCATTGGTCACGCCGAGATACAGTGCTCCATAGCGTCGGGTGGCCATCACAAATCATCGCTCGGCCGTCGCCCTCGCCTTGTTTGCTTTAGCAGCGGCAAAAAGCGGCTAGGCGTGTCGGGCTATCCATGCCAACAGCGCCGCGTCCGGGGGCTTGGCGATCGCACGCCTATCGCTCGAGGCGTGTTAGGCGCCCATCGCAATCCCCCTGATAACGTTGTATGGACCTCCGCAAATTCGGCCTGACGGTCTTCGGGGAGAGGCGCGCCGGGCGGGTGTTTGGGGATTTGGGTGCTGGGATGACGCAATTGGCGCCGCTTGACCGCGACCGCCTGGTCGCCGCCTTGGGCGGGCGGTCGATCGTGCTCGTCGGCATGATGGGCGCCGGCAAGACATCGGTCGGCCGGCGCCTGGCGGCCAAATTGGGCCTGCCTTTCGTCGACGCGGACGCCGAGATCGAAGCCGGCGCGCAAATGACCGTGCCGGAAATCTTCGCGCGTTTCGGCGAGGCTTATTTTCGCGACGGCGAGCGTAAAGTCCTCGCGCGGCTGATGGCCGACGGCCAGAAAGTGCTGGCGACCGGCGGCGGCGCCTTCATGAACGAGAGCACCCGCCAGCGCATCGCCGAAAGCGGCGTCTCGGTGTGGCTGAAGCCTGATTTCGATGTGCTGATGCGCCGGGTGCGCAAGCGCGCCAACCGCCCCTTGCTTCAGACCGCCAATCCCGAGGAGACAGTGCGCAAGCTTCTGGCCGAGCGCTCGCCCGTCTACGGCCTCGCCGACCTCACAATCGAATCGCGTGATGGGCCGCATGAGAGCGTCGTCGACGCCATCGTTGCGGCCTTGACCCGGCGAGTCGGGCAACGCCCCCGCGAGGAGGACAAGGCCAGGCTGGCGATCCCGACCGCGCCGGAAGCGTCTTCTTCCCGCGAGCGGCGCGAAGTCGAGGTCGCCCTCGGCTCGCGCGCCTATAAGATCCTCATCGGCGAAGGCCTGATCGGCGAGGCCGGCGCGCATATCGCGCACCTCGCCCCTGGCGCCCATTGCGCCGTGGTGACCGACGAGACCGTCGCCGGGCTCCATCTCGATGCGCTGACAAAAAGCCTCGCCGCAGCCGGCCTGCGCGCGACGAATATTGTCGTCCCGCCGGGCGAGAGCTCGAAATCGTACCGGCAGTTCGAGCGCGTGTGCGATGCGATCATCGCCGCTCACATCGAGAGACGCGACGCGGTGATCGCCTTCGGCGGCGGCGTGATCGGCGATCTCGCCGGATTTTGCGCGGCGGCTGTTCGCCGCGGCGTTCGTCTCGTACAAATTCCGACGACCCTGCTAGCGCAAGTCGATTCCTCGGTCGGCGGCAAGACAGCGATCAACTCGGTCCATGGCAAGAATCTGATCGGCGCTTTTCACCAGCCTTCGCTTGTGCTCGCCGACACGGGCGTTCTCGACACGCTGAACGCGCGCGAATTTCGCGCCGGTTATGCCGAGACGATCAAATACGGCCTCATCAATGATCGCCCTTTCTTCGATTGGCTCGAGGGGGCCTGGCGCAACGTCTTCGCCGGCGGGGCGGCGCGCCTTAACGCGATCGCGACGAGTTGCGCGGCCAAGGCCGCTGTCGTCGCCGCGGACGAGACCGAGCAAGGCGAGCGCGCCTTGCTCAATCTCGGCCATACATTCGGCCACGCCTTCGAACGCCTCGTCCAATATGACGGCGAGCGGCTCATTCACGGCGAGGCGGTGGCGATCGGCATGGGCTGCGCGTTTCGTTTCTCGCGCAAACTCGGCCTTTGCTCGGGCCAGGACGCGGTCCGCATCGAAAATCATCTTCGCGCCGTCGGTCTGCCGACCGAGATCGGCGACATTCCCGGCCTGGAGCCGACGCCCGACGCCATCCTTTCCGCCATGCGGCAGGACAAGAAAGTCGAACGCGGCCGGCTGACTTTCATCCTTGCGCGCGGCATTGGCGAAAGTTTCATCGCCAAGGACGTCAGCGAGGCTGACGTCCACGCCTTTCTGAGTGAAGATATTCCGCGCGCTTGAGCGGCTATATACCGAAGAACAACAATCGAGGGGGCCATGAGCATCGAATTCGCGGCGCTGATCGTCCTGGCGAGCTTGGTCGCGTCGGCCTTTTTCTCCGGCGCCGAAACGGCGCTGACCGCAGCCTCGCGCATGCGCATGATGGCGCTCGAAACATCGGGCGACCTGCGCGCGGTCAGAGTGAACAAACTTATCGCCCAGCGCGGCCGTCTGATCAGCGCCATGCTGCTCGGCGGACAATTGGTGACGATCGCCGCTTCTTCTTTTACGACGAACGTACTCGTCAGTCTCGTCGGCGATAGCGGGGTCGTCTATGCGACGGCGATCATGACCGCTTTGATCGTGGTCTTTGCCGAAGTGTTGCCGAAGACGATCGCCATCGCCTATCCCGATCGCGTTTCTCTTTTCATTGCGCCGCTCGCGTCATTTTTTGTCGCGATTTTCTGGCCCATTGTCGCGGCGATCGAAACTTTCGTGCGCGCGCTTTTGTCGCTCGGCGGCCTGCGTATTGGCGAACGCGTTTCTATGCTCTCCGGACATGAAGAGCTCATGGGCGCGGTCGAGCTTTTGCATCGCGAGGGCGGCGTTGCCCGCGACGAGCGCGACATGTTCGGCGGCCTGCTCGAACTCAGCGAACTCGAAGTCTCCGACGTCATGGTCCATCGCACCAATATGCGGGCGATCGACGCCGATCTGCCACCCCTGGAATTGGTGCGTGAAGTGCTCGCCTCGCCCTATACGCGCATGCCGCTTTGGCGGGACGAGCCGGACAATATCATCGGCGTGTTGCACGCAAAGGATCTTCTGCGCGCGCTCGCCGCCGCCGGGGGCGACGCCGCCAAGCTCAATATCGCCGATATCGCGCTCGAGGCCTGGTTCGTTCCCGATACGACCTCGGTGCGCGATCAATTGCAGGCCTTCCTGCGTCGCAAGACCCATTTCGCGCTTGTCGTCGACGAATATGGCGTCGTGCTCGGTCTCGTGACCCTCGAGGACATTCTCGAAGAGATCGTCGGCGATATCCGCGATGAACATGATGTCGCCATTCTAGGGGTGCGGCCGCAGCCGGATGGCTCGGTCGTCGTCGACGGCGCGGCCCCGGTGCGCGATCTTAACCGCACCATGGCTTGGACGCTCCCGGACGAGGAGGCGACCACGATCGCTGGCCTGGTCATCCACGAGGCCCGGGCTATCCCCGAGCCGAAACAGGTGTTCATCTTCCACGGTTTCCGCTTTGAGGTCCTCCGAAAGAACCGCAATCGGATCACCGCGCTGCGCATTGCCCCGCTCGCCCCGCCAAAGCCGCCGGCCACGCCCCCGGTCGCGCCGCCTCATTAAATGACAGAGCGTTGCCGGCTAAGCGCTTGTCGCCTATATAAGCGGCCCGCCGAGGGGGATCGGCGCGGGCTAAAGAGGGTTTATGTCCTGGAGTAATCAAGGCGGTCCATGGCGCTCCGGCCAAGGGCCTTGGGGCCAAGGTCCGAGCGGCCCACAGCCGCCAGGCGATCTCGAAGAAATGCTGCGTCGTTTTCAAGGTTATTTGCGTAACCTTGTTCCCGGCGGCGGCGGATCGACCGGGCGATGGGCCATGTTTATCGGCCTTATCGTCGTGATTTTGTGGTTTCTCTGGGGTTTTTACACCGTTCAGCCGAACGAGGTGGGCATTAACCTCGTGCTCGGCCGCTACACCGGCAAGACGGCCGCCGGCCTCAATTACAATTGGCCTTCGCCCATCGGTTCGGTGATCAAAGTGCCGGTCTGGGTGCAGAAAATCACGCCGGTCGGGTTGCGCGGCGACGGCGAGGACAGCGATGTCGTCGTCAGCCGGGCGAGCGCGCCCGAAGAGAGTTTGATGCTGACGAGCGATCTCAACATCGTCGACGTAAAGTTTCGCGTCATTTGGCAGATCGATCCGGCCAAGCCCGAAGATTTCGTCTTCAACATCCGACTACCCGAAGAGACGGTTAAAGCCGTCGCCGAAAGCGTGATGCGCGAAGTGGTCGGTCTGAAGACGATCGACGGCATTCTGACGACCGATCGCAAGGCGATCGAGCCCGACGTGCTGACCCGTATGCAATATGTGCTCGACAATTATCGGGCCGGCGTGTTGGTGAGACAGGTGCAGTTGCAATCGGTCGACGCCCCGGCGCAAGTTCTCTCGGCATACCGCGACGTCACGGCGGCGCAGCAAGATCAGCAGCGTCTCGTCAACGAGGCTGATACTTACGCCAACCGCGTCGTACCCGAGGCCGAGGGCCAGGCGTCCCGCATCGTACTGGAGGCCAAAGCCTATCGCGAACAGACGGTCGCTGAAGCCAAGGGCCAGACCTCGCGCTTCAATCAAGTCTACGAGCAGTATAAGAACGCGCCGGGGGTCACCCGCGAGCGCATGTATCTCGAAACGATGGAACGTATCCTCGGCGGCATGCAAAAGACCATCATCGACGTCTCCGGCGTCGCCGCGCCCGTGCCCTATCTGGCGCTCGACGCCCTGCAGGGCAGGCCCGCGGGAGGCGCGAAATGAAGCGCCCCTTCAGCGGTCTCGCGCTCCTTATCATCGTTGTCGCGGCGATTGTGATCATTCACGGCGCGTTCTTCACGGTCGATCCGACTGAGCAGGCGATCGTGTTGCGATTCGGCGAGCCGGTGCGCGACGTGATCGGCGCGCCTGGCCTTTACAGCAAATGGCCGTTTGTCGATTCGGTCATCTTCGTCGACAAACGCATTCAAGATCTCGATGCGCCCAAGCAGGAGGTTCTGGTTTCTGACAACCAGCGCCTCGAAGTCGACGCTTTCGTACGCTACCGCATCGCCGATCCCTTGAAATTCTATCAATCGGTCGGCACGATCCAGGGCGCGAACGCCCAGTTGGACGGCATGCTCAATTCGGCGGTGCGCCGCAATTTGGGTGAGGCCTCGATCGCCGATATCGTTCGCGTCAAGCGCGACGCCTTGATGAGCGAAATTCGCGATCAGCTCAGGACGGCGACGGAGCGCTTCGGCCTCGACGTCGTCGACGTCAGGATTCGACGCGCCAATCTGCCGCCGGAAAATTCCGAGGCTATCTTCCGCCGCATGCAGACGGAACGCCAGCAGCGCGCCGCGACGTTCCGCGCGCAAGGCTCGCAGCAAAGCCAGCAGATCAAGGCCGAGGCCGACCGCAAGGTCACCGTGACCATCGCCCAAGCGCAGCAGGAAGCGGAGCAGATCCGCGGCGCCGGCGATGCCGAACGCAACCGCATTTTCGCGGAAAGCTATGGCAAGGACCCGGACTTCTTCGCCTTTTACCGTTCGATGCAGGCCTATGAGACTGGCTTGAAAGCTGGCGATTCGCGGATCGTTCTCAGTCCGAAGTCGGATTTCTTCCGCTACTTCGGCACGCCGACGCCGCCGCCGCCTTCGTCGCCTCAGCCCGCGGCCCCGGCGGCGCCGTCGGGCCAATAATGCGCGATTTTTCCGCCGCGATCGGCCTTGTCTTCGCGATCGAAGGCTTGCTGCTCGCTGGCTTTACCGAGACGATGCGGGTTCGAATGGCGCAAGCGGCCAAAACCGAGACCAAACATTTGCGCTTGCTCGGCCTGGCCGCGGCGGTCATCGGTGTCGCCATTGTGTTCGCCGCGCGCAGGGTTCTTTAAGGCGCCGCCGCATTTGCCGCGGTCGCGCCCCAATTTATGCCCAGGGAAATGTTTACGCCGCTCCAGGAGAAAGACACGCCATGCGCCTCGCACGACCGCCCTACCAGCCCGCTAGCCGAAAGGGCCGCGCGGTCGCGCTCGTCCTTGCGCTCGGCTTCAGCGCCGCTGGATTGACGATAAGCGCGCCGTCCATGGCGCAGAACCGTCCGACCGGCCTCGCCGATCTCGTCGACAGCGTCGCCGAAGCCGTCGTCAATATTTCCGCCACCCAAACCGTGGAAGAGAAGAGCGCGGAGAACATGCCGCAGCTCCCGCATGGCACGCCCTTCGACGAAATGTTCGAGGAATTCTTCAAGAACCACGGTCAGCCTGGCGGCGGCCAAACGCCGCGTCAGCATCGATCAAGCTCGCTCGGCTCCGGCTTCGTGATCGATCCCGCGGGAATCGTCATCACCAACAATCACGTCATCGCCGACGCCAACGACATCACCGTGATTTTCACCGATGGACGCAAGCTCAAGGCCGAGATCGTCGGCAAAGACTCGAAAGTCGATGTCGCGGTGCTGCGCGTCAAAAGCGACAAGCCGTTGAAAGCGGTGAAATTCGGCGACAGCGACAAGATGCGCGTCGGCGACGGCGTCATGGCCGTCGGCAATCCTTTCGGCCTCGGCGAGACGGTGACCGCCGGCATCGTTTCGGCGCGCAACCGCAATATCGACAGCGGCCCGTACGACAATTTCATCCAGACGGACGCCTCGATCAACAAGGGCAATTCCGGCGGCCCTCTCTTCAATTTGGCTGGCGAAGTCATCGGCATCAATACGGCGATCCTGTCGCCGTCGGGGGGCTCGATCGGCATCGGCTTTGCGACGCCTTCGGACACGGTGCAGCCGGTCATCGCGCAGCTCGAGCAGTTCCATGAGACGCGGCGCGGCTGGCTTGGCGTGCGTATTCAGAACGTCGACGATCAGATCGCAGATAGCCTCGGCCTCGGCTCGACGCGCGGCGCCCTCGTAGCCGCGGTCGACGATAGCGGCCCCGCCAAGCCGGCGGGCATTGAATCGGGCGACGTCATCGTCAAATTCAACGGCAAGGACATCAAGGAATCGCGCGACCTGCCGAAGATCGTGGCATCGACGCCGGTTGGTACGGAAGTGGAAGTCGTCGTGGTCCGTAAGGGCCAGGACGTCATTAAACACGTCACCTTGGGTCGTCTCGAAGACGGCGAGAAAAACGCTGGCGATTCCAAGTCTGATCAGGCGCCCCCGCCCAAGCCTGCCAATACGCGTATTTTCGGCATGGAGCTCTCCGGCATTTCCGACGATCTGCGCAAGAACTTCCAGATCAAGGACACGGTGAAGGGCGTCGTCGTCGCCAGCATCGAACCGAATTCACCGGCCGCGGAAAAGGGCCTGCGGCCCGGCGACGTCATCCAAGAAGTGAACCAGGTTGCGGTCGCCGACCCGAACCAGGTCAGCCAGGCCATCGATGCCGCAAAGAAATCGGGCAGGAAGACCGCGCTGCTCCTGGTCTCCAACGCCGCCGGCGACGCACGCTTCGTCGCGCTGTCGGTGGAGTGAGTTCAGCGCGTTTCCTCTCCCCTTGCAGCGAAGCGAAACGGGGAGAGGAGACGCAAGCGCCGCGCCTCATCGTACCAATGGCGTCAACTCACGAACTCCTCGCGTCGAAACCCTTGCGCATAGAGCAATGCCGTAAGGTCCGCATGATCCACGCGCGCACGGGCCGCGGCGGCGACCGCTGGTTTAGCGCGGTACGCAACGCCAAGTCCGGCCGCGCCCAGCATGGCGAGGTCATTGGCGCCGTCGCCGACCGCGAGCGTCTCGCCGAGTTCTAGACGATGATTCGTCGCGAGTTCGCGCAAAGTCGCGAGCTTTGCGTCGCGCCCAAGGATCGGCTCCGACACTTCGCCGGTGAGCTGACCGTCTCGGACGATCAATTGATTGGCGCGATGCTCGTTGAGGCCAAGTCTGTCCGCGATGGCGCCGGTGAATTGTACGAACCCGCCCGAGACGAGCGCGGTATAGGCGCCTGATTTCCGCATTGTCTGGACCAAGGCGCGCGCCCCGGGCGTCAGCGTAATTTTTTTCGCAAGCACTTCATCGATGACCGCGACCGGCAATCGCGCCAGCAAGCGAACCCGCTCTCGCAAGGCTGGTTCAAATTCAAATTCGCCGCGCATCGCGCGTTCGGTGATCGCCGCGACCTGCGCCCCGACGCCCGCGCGCGCGGCAAGTTCATCGACGCATTCCTGCTCGATCAAGGTCGAATCCATATCGGCCAGCAGCAGGCGCTTGCGCCGCCCTTCCGCGGGCTGAACGATCGCGTCGACGCGCTCCCCCGCCAATGTCGCCAAGAGGCGCGTCTTGGCTGCAGCCGCGCCCCCCGCGTCGGTTTCGAAGAAAAGGTCCGCAGCGCCCGGCGCAAGGCGCTCCCGCTTCTCTGCGCCTGGCAGCGCTTGCGCGGCGAAAGCGATAAGCGCATCGCTGAACTCGAAGGAGCGCGGCGCGGCGACAAGCGTGGCGACAAAAGGACTTAACGACATGACATCCAAAAGCGAGGGGAGCGAAACAACGGCGAAACGCCGTGCGCTCCTCATCGCAGGACCGACCGCCAGCGGCAAGTCGGCCGTCGCCCTCAAACTCGCGCGTCTTTTTGACGCAACGATCGTCAACGCCGATTCGATGCAGGTCTACCGGGACTTGCGCGTCCTCACCGCAAGACCAAGCGAGGCCGAAGAGGCGCTCGCGCGCCACACCTTGTTCGGCGTCGTCGACGGCGCTGTTAATCATTCCGTCGGCCTGTGGCTCAGCGAGGCCGCGACGGCGGCCGACCGCGCCTTCGTCGACGGCCGGCCGGCGATCTTCGTCGGCGGCACCGGCCTCTATTTTCGTGCGCTGACTGAGGGTCTGTCTGACATACCGGCCGTCCCTAGCGCGATCCGTGAAAAAACGCGCGCCGACGCCGAGGGCCTGTCGACGCCCGAGCTCCATGTCAAACTGGCTGCGATTGATCCTGATACAGCGACTCGATTGCGTCCAAGCGACCGCCAGCGTGTGTTGCGCGCGCTCGAAGTCTTCGCGGCGACAGGCCGCTCGCTCGTCGCGCTGCAAGGCGCGCGGGGCGCGCCAGCGCTCAACGCCGGGGAATGGGCCGGCCTCTTTCTCGCGCCGGACCGAACCACGCTGAACGCTGCGATTGACGGCCGGTTTGGCGCCATGCTCGAGGCCGGCGCGCTGGATGAAGTCGCCGCCCTCGCCGCGCGCGACCTGAACCCGGCGCTGCCGGTCATGCGCGCCCATGGCGCGCCCCACCTCATCGCCCATCTCGCCGGGCGCCTGACGCTCGAGGAAGCCGCCGATCGCGGCAAGCTCGACACGCGCCAATACGCCAAACGGCAGTTCACCTGGGCGCGTCATCAGATGGCGGGGTTTGAGTGGGTCGCGCCGAATGAGGCCGCCAAGGCGGGAGAAAGGGCGCTGCGGGTGCTCGTCGGCGCCTAACAAAACGCGCCGCGAAGGCCCATATGGCTCTGAGATCACTTTAACGGACACAGAATGCGGCGAGAGAATTTCAGAGCGCCGGGGCCCGACCATCCTCGCTTGACACTCGCGCTCTCAACAAACACCGTACCCTGATAGCTTCCCCATGACCGACCTCTCCATCCTTGACCTCGCCTTCATCACGCAAGACTCGACGGCGGCCAACGCGCTCCATAATTCGCTCGATCTTGCGCAACATGCCGAGCGCTGGGGATACAAGCGCTTCTGGCTCGCCGAACATCACAATATGCTCGGCATCGCCAGCGCGGCGACCTCGGTGGCGATCGGCTATGTCGCCGGCGGCACCAAGACGATCCGTGTCGGCGCCGGCGGCATCATGCTGCCCAACCACGCGCCGCTGGTGATCGCCGAGCAATTCGGCACGCTCGAATCGCTTTATCCCGGCCGTATCGACCTCGGCCTCGGCAGGGCGCCTGGAACGGATCAGCGTACTCTGCGCGCACTGCGGCGCGACCCTTCGGCCTCGGACAATTTCCCTCAGGACGTCGTCGAGCTCCAGGCCTTTCTCGCCCCGGCCCAACCCGGGCAGCCGATTCGCGCCGTGCCTGGCGCAGGGACAAATGTGCCGATCTGGATACTGGGATCGAGCTTGTTCGGCGCGCAGCTCGCCGCGATGCTCGGTCTGCCCTATGCTTTCACCTCGCATTTCTCGCCGGAAGCTTTGCTGGACGCGATCGAGCTCTATCGCGCCCGCTTCGAGCGCTCCGATCAACTCGAGCGGCCTTACGTCATGGTCGGCGCCGTTATCGTCGCCGCCGATACCGACGAAGAGGCGCGCCGTCTCTTCACCTCGGCGCAACAACAATTCACCAATATGGTGCGCGGCGTACGCGGCCAATTGCGCCCGCCGATCGACGATATCGAGACCTACTGGACTCCGACCGAAAAGGTTCAGGCGTCGCGGATGCTCACTTACGCTTTCGTCGGCGCGCGCGAAACCGTGCGCGACAAGCTGCGGCGCTTCATCGATTTGACCAAGGCCGATGAGGTGATGATCGCCTCGGCGATTTTCGATCATCAGGCGCGGCTTCACTCGTACGAAATCGTCGCCGAACTCATGAGTGATTTCGCCCGCGCAAAAGCGCCGGCCTAGATCGTCCTCCGCATCTCATTTCCGCTTCAGTGCGCCACCGACAGTACCTCGCCGCGGCGCTCCGGACTGAATCGGATAACGATGACAATCGCCACGGCGACGATTCCAACGACGAGCGCGAGCGCGAAACTGTAATTGTTGTCGTTAGCTTTTGCGATCGTCGTTTGAATTGGGCCGTTGACGGCTGCGAGAAAATTACCAGCCTGATAGACAAAGGCCGGTAAAGTCGCTCGCACCGGCCCTGGCGAGAGTTCGTTGAGGTGAGCAGGAATCACGCCCCACGCGCCTTGTACCGCGATCTGCATGACAAAAGCGCCGATCGCCAAAACGAGAGGGGTGGTTGCGTACGCCCAGAAAGGGATCGCTGGCAAGGCGATAAGGCTCGCTATGGTGATCGCGTTTACGCGCCCGATTTTTTCAGAGATGTGACCAAAGAACAGCCCGCCGACTATGGCGCCGAGATTGGCGACGATGCTGATCAGGCTTACCGTCCGGTGGTCGAATTGGTGCTGGGTCTGCAGGAATCGCGGATAGAGATCCTGGGTTCCGTGACTGAAGAAATTGAAGCACATCATCAGCACGACGGAATAGAGGGCGATCCCCCAATTCGATCTCAATGTCTCGACAAGACTCGGCTTCGGACCTTTTTGCGCTTCAACGAAGGCGGGTGATTCCGGCACATGCGAACGAATGAACAGAACGGCGAAAGCTGGCAGGATGCTGAGGAGGAACATGCAGCGCCAGTCAAAGACAAAGCTGCCGATCTGGAGGTGGTACAGCAACCCATAGGCGATTGAGGCGAGGAGATAGCCGGTGGGATACCCGCACTGAAGAATTCCTGAGACAAGACCTCTCGCCTGAGGCGGAATCGACTCCATGGCGAGAGAGCTGCCGAGGCCCCATTCGCCGCCCATTGCAACGCCGAAGAGGGCGCGCAACACGAAGAAAACGAGAAGATTTGGCGAGAAAGCCGCGGCCGCGCCGAAAATGGAATAACAAATGATGTCGAACATCAAGGCTGGCTTGCGGCCGAAGCGATCGCCAATTCGCCCGAAAATGAAAGCGCCGATAAAGCGCGTCGCAAGGGTGAAGAAAAGAGCCCAAGAAACTTCGAAGGACACGCCGAATATTTCCACGGCGCCAAGTTCTTTCGCGATATCTCCGAGCACGAAGACGAGAATGAAAAAATCGAAAGCGTCGAGCATCCATCCTAGGAACGAAGCGAGCACCGTTTTTTTCTGAGCGGACGTCAAATTCATTGGTTCTTCCCCCCGGCGCCGATTTCTTGCGTAATCTCGCTGCGGCGCGGCTTGGTGGCCAATTGGCCATGCACGCGACGATCGATCAAGCCCATTGTTGTCACATTATTGTCGAAGACGCTTCAGCGACGGTCGGCCCGCGATATCCGTTCGAGAAGATCAAGCGACCGCGCGAGTATGGCGCGCTCGTCATCATCAAGCAGCCGCTGTATGGCGTCGACGATCCAAGCCTGACGCACGCTTCGGCCCGTTTCGAGCGCAACGCGACCGGCGTCGGTCAGCGTAATAATGACTTGGCGGCGGTCGTTGGGATCGGGAGAGCGCGTCGCCCATCCGCGCTCCTGAAGCGCGTCGACGCTTTGGCTCATCGACTGCTGGCGCACTTGTTCGAGATCAGCCAAGGCGCGCAGACTCATCGGGCCGCGCTCGTCGAGCCAGGAAAGCGCGGCGGCTTCCGACCGGGTCGGGCTGCCCTCGCCAGTCTCGGTTTGGACGCGCCGGTAAACCAGCCGGACCACCTGACGCAGTCGTGAAGCGATATCCTCAATCGAATCCATTTATTCAGTTTACCTGTCTATCAGTAGTACTGTATAATAACCGAACGCATTCAAGAATCCAAACCGACATGACCGCCTCCCTCAGCGAAGCCGAATTCAATGCCGGCGAATCCATCCACTGGCGGCGCAATCTCGCCGTCAGCCTCGGCGGGTCATTCTCGACGCTTGTCGCCATGTCGCTGCTGCTGCCCTTTCTGCCGCTTTATGTCGAGGAACTGGGCGTCAAGGAGCATGCAGCCATCGCGCAATGGTCCGGCGCGATTTACGGCGTGACCTTCCTGTCGGCGGGTCTGGTCGCGCCCCTCTGGGGCAGGCTCGCCGACCGTTACGGCCGCAAGCTGATGCTGATCCGCGCCAGCTTGGGGATGGCCGTCGCTATGTCGTTGATCGGCATGGCGCAGGACGTCTGGCAATTGTTCTGGCTGCGTCTGGCCGTCGGCTTCCTCGGCGGCTATTCATCGGGCTCGATGACGCTGGTGGCGACGCAGACCCCCAAGGCTCAGGCCGGCTGGGCCCTCGGCGTGCTGACCACCGGAATCATGGCCGGCAATCTTATCGGCCCATTGATCGGCGGCCTCCTGCCGCCCTTGATCGGCATCCGCGCGACTTTCTGGCTCGCCGGCGGCGTGATCTTTATCGCGTTTCTGGCGACGACCTTTCTGATCAAGGAGGCGCCGCGCCCGGCGAACGCCCGCGCCAAGTCTCGGCAAGGCTGGTCGGCGCTGCCCGACAAAGGACCGATCGTTGCGATGTTGGCGACCGGCCTTCTGCTGATGCTCGCCAATATGTCGATCGAGCCGATCATCACGCTCTACGTTCAGCAGCTCGCGGTCCAGCCAAGCAGAGTCACGACCTTCGCCGGCCTCGCCATGTCGGCCGCCGCCTTCGGCAGCATCATTTCGGCGTCCCGCCTCGGCAAACTCGCCGACCGCATCGGTCCCTGGACCGTGATCGCCGGCGGCCTCGCCGTTTGCGCTTTGCTGCTGATTCCGCAAGCCTTCGTGACCAACGCCTGGGAGCTTGTCTTCCTGAGGTTCTTCATGGGCCTGGCGCTTGGCGGGCTCTTGCCTTGCATTGCAACGGTCATCCGTCACAACGCGCCCGACGCCGTCGCCGGAACCATGCTCGGCTATTCGACCTCGTCCCAATATGCCGGCCAGGTCGTCGGCCCGCTCGCGGGCGGCTTTATCGGTGGCCATTTCGGCATGCGCGCCGTGTTCGTCGGGACCTGTCTCTTGATGGCCATCGGCGCGGCCTATGTGTGGACCTCCAGGCCGCGCGCGACGCATTGACGCAAGGCCGGGTCCACGGAACATCGCGAAGCGCCGCTCGTTTTTCAAGATGCGCTCAAACAATGAGGAGAGCGCGATGGCTGAAGAAGAAAATACCGGCCCGAAGACCTATCCCGCCGATAAGGTACGACAAGGCGAGATCATCCTGCGCACGCCCATGCGGCGAGCGATCTTCATCGGCGGCATGCTGGCGGCGCTGGCGCTCGTACTTTTGGCGCAGTATTTGTACTTGCGGTGAATGCGCATCACCGTCGTTGCGAGAAATGATATAAGAACTATTTCACGCCGTCGAGCTTCCCTTCTTCCCCAGCGCCGCTTGCGCTGCGGCGAGCCGCGCGATCGGCACGCGGAAGGGCGAGCAGGAGACGTAGTCGAGCCCAATACTCTCGCAGAACGCGATACTCGCCGGATCGCCGCCATGTTCGCCGCAAATCCCGAGTTTGATCGAAGGCCGCGTCGCGCGACCGCGCTCGGCCGCCAGCTTGACCAACTCGCCGACGCCTTCTTGATCGATCGTCACGAACGGATCGGCCGGCAGGATGCCGCGGGCCGTATAGACGCCGAGAAAGGACGCCGCATCGTCGCGCGAGACGCCCAGCGTCGTCTGGGTGAGGTCGTTGGTGCCGAAGGAGAAGAACTCCGCGCTGTGAGCAATGTCGCCGGCACATAAAGCGGCGCGCGGAAGCTCGATCATCGTGCCGATCGAATAAGGCACGGTGACGCCCGTCTCTTTGGCGACGGCTTCGGCCATGGCCACGATACGCGCTTTGGTCTGATCGAGTTCGGCGCGCGTCATCACCAGCGGGACCATGATCTCCGCCGCGACGGGCGATCCTGTCTTACGCCCAGCCTCGACCGCGCCTTCGAAAATTGCCCGCGCCTGCATTTCGGCGATTTCCGGATAGCGGATCGCGAGACGCACGCCGCGAAAACCGAGCATCGGGTTGAACTCGTGCAACTCGGCGGCGCGTGTGCGCAGCTTTTCGGCGCTGACGCCCATCGCCTTGGCGACTTCGGCCACCTCTTCTTCGCCATGCGGCAGGAATTCATGGAGCGGCGGATCGAGCAGCCGGATCGTGACCGGCAGACCCTTCATGATCTCGAAGAGTTCGGCGAAATCCTTGCGCTGGATCGGCAGCAATTTGGCGAGCGCCGCGCGGCGGCCGGCTTCGTCCGTCGAGAGGATCATTTCGCGCACCGCAACGATACGCTCTCCTTCGAAGAACATATGTTCGGTACGACAAAGGCCGATGCCTTCCGCCCCGAACCCATGGGCGACGCGCGCGTCATTGGGCGTCTCGGCATTGGCCCTTACTTTCATCCGTCGATGCGCGTCGGCCCAACCCATCAATGTCTTGAAATCGTCGGTCAGCTCCGGCTTCACCATTGCGACCGCGCCTTGGAACAATCGCCCGTCGCCGCCGTCGATCGTGATGATTTCGCCTTTCTTCATGGTCACGCCGGATGCGGTCAGCGTTTGCGCCGCATAATCGACGCGCACCGTGCCGGCCCCGGAAACGCAGGGCTTGCCCATGCCGCGCGCGACGACCGCGGCGTGCGAGGTCATGCCGCCGCGCGTCGTCAGAATGCCTTCCGCAGCATTCATGCCGTGAATGTCCTCCGGCGACGTTTCGACGCGCACAAGAATCACCTTGCGGCCGCGATTCTTGAGATCCTCCGCTTCGTCGGCGGAGAAGACGATCTCTCCGCTGGCTGCGCCGGGCGAAGCCGGCAATCCGACCGCGAGTTGTTTGCGAGGCGCATTGGGATCGAGGGTTGGATGCAGCAATTGGTCCAGCGAAGCCGGCTCCACGCGTTGCACCGCCTCGCCCTGCGAAATGAGCCCCTCGTTCGCCATGTCGACGGCGATCCGCAACGCGGCCCGCGCCGTTCTTTTGCCGTTGCGCGTCTGCAGCATCCAGAGCTTGCTGCGCTCGACCGTAAATTCGAGATCCTGCATATCGCGGTAGTGTTTTTCGAGTTTCTCCGTCGTCTCGCGAAACTGTCGAAACACGTCCGGCATGACGGTTTCGAGCGAGGGGCTGTCCGATCCTGCGGCGATGCGCGCCGCCTCGGTAATATTCTGCGGCGTACGAATGCCGGCGACGACATCCTCGCCCTGCGCATTGACGAGGAATTCGCCGTAAAGCTCGTGGACGCCCGTCGAGGGATTGCGCGTGAAGGCGACGCCGGTCGCCGAAGTCTCGCCCATATTGCCGAAGACCATGGCCTGCACATTGACCGCCGTGCCCCAGCTTTCCGGAATGTCGTGCAAGCGCCGGTACGTGATCGCGCGCTGATTCATCCAGGATGAAAAGACGGCGCCGATCGCGCCCCAGAGCTGATCGCGCGGGTCCTGCGGAAAGGGCTTACCTGTCTCTTCCTCGACCTTCGCCTTGTATTCGGAGATGATTGCGCGCCAATCCTCCGCGGAAAGATCGGTATCAAGGAGATAGCCGTACCTGTCTTTCCGCCCCTCGAGGATTTCTTCGAAATTGTGATGATCGATCTCGAGAACAACGTTCGAATACATCTGGATAAAACGACGATAGCTGTCATAGGCGAAACGTTCATCGCCGGAGGTCGCGGCGAGCGTCTTCACCGACTCGTCGTTGAGCCCGAGGTTCAGGACGGTGTCCATCATCCCCGGCATTGACGCGCGGGCGCCCGAGCGCACCGAAACAAGCAAGGGATTGCGCGGATCGCCAAAGACCCTGTCCGTCAAGGCGCCGACGCGGGCGAGCGCCTTCTCGACCGCTTCCTTAAGCTCCTTCGGATAGATTTTGGCGTTGGCGTAGAAAAAAGAACAGACTTCCGTCGTGATCGTGAAGCCAGGCGGAACGGGCAGGCCGAGCTTGGCCATTTCGGCGAGATTGGCCCCTTTGCCACCGAGGAGGTCGCGCATCGCGCCCTCGCCCTCGGAATCACCGCCGCCGAAGAAATAAACCCATTTCGTCATTATGGTTTCCCCTTTAACGGCGCCCCGTCGACCGCGCCTAAATTGCGCGCGAGGCTTTTCGTTCCTGCAACAGCGCCGCGTTGCGCCGGACGAGCGCCTCAATAGCTGTGTCTAAGGCGATTTCACAGCCGGGCTTAACGCCGCGCCCTCAGGCCGAGGCCGAAACTGACCCAGCCCGCCCCATGGAACAGAAGGTCGACGCCAAGCAGCGTGCCGAGAACCAGAACGCTGTCGGCCGGCCAATGGCCGATGACGATCAGGCCGAGCAGCGTCGTCACCACGCCGGCAAGAAAGACCAATGCGCGCGGATGATCGGGAGGGAGTTGAAAGCCGAGAATGATGCGAACAATGCCAGCGGCGACGAGACCCGCGCCGAGCATGAGGGTCAAAACAATGGAGGCGAGGTCGGGGTTGAAGACGCAAATCAGCCCGGCGATCAAATAGAGCAAGCCGCCGATCACCCAGAAGAAGAAACGGGCCCAGGCTTGAGAATGCATGCCGACGCCGATTTCAGCGACGCCCGCGACCAGGAAGACGACGCCGTTCACGACAACCGTCGTTCTGGTCGCCGCGATGGCGAAGGCCGCAGCCGCCAGCCCGAGCAGGATGAGCAACACGCCAAAAGCGACGATCGCGCCCCATTTGTCATGAAGTCGATGCAGCGCGGCCCCCAAACTATGCACTTCGCCAGCCGCGCGCGTTGGTTCGGTCATCAAGGCCTCCCGTCGCTTTGCCAGAGTCTATCAAGGTTTAACGCAATTTGCGCTAGGCTCAGCGCCCGCCCATCAGGCCGCCGAGCACGCGCGCCGTATATTCCACCACAGGGACGATGCGGGCGTAGTTCAGCCGTGTGGGCCCAATGACGCCGAGAACGCCGGCGATCTTACGCTCGCTGTTGCGAAGCGGCGCAGCGATCATCGAAGAGCCGGACAAGGAGAACAGCTTGTTTTCCGAGCCGATGAAAATGCGAACGCCGTCGCCGCCCTCCGCGCGATGAAGCAGGTCGATGACGTCGGTCTTCGTCTCGAGGTCGGCGAAAAGATGACGAATGCGCTCGAGATCGTCTCTGGCGCTTGGATCCTCGAGCAAATTTGCCTGGCCGCGCACGATCAATTGTTGGCCGGCCTGCTCGGCGCCGGCCCAAAAGGCGAGGCCGGCGTTAACCAGCCGCGCCGTCAAATCGTCGAGTTCGCGCTTTGCCTGTGCGCTCGCCGCCTCGATCTCGGCGCGAGTCTCGCCGAGCGTGCGGCCGCGCAACCTCGCATTGAGATAGTTGCCCGCTTCAACGAGCGTCGAGGCCGGCATGCCGACCGGAATATCGACGATGCGATTTTCGACCGTGCCGTCTTCCGCGACCAGAACCGCAAGCGCCTTTTCTGGATCGAGACGAACGAATTCGATCTGCTTCAGCCTGGCGTTCTCTTTGCTCGTCAGCACGACGCCGGCGCCGCGCGCGAGGTCGGAAAGAAGGCTGGTCGCCTCTGTTAACGCCCCTTCGATCCGGCCCGTCTTTACCGCCGCGCTGACCTCGGCGTCGATACGGCCGCGATCGGCCGCGCCGACGTCGCCAAGCTCCAGCAAGGCGTCGACGAAGAAACGCAAGCCCAGCTCCGTCGGCATCCGACCTGCGCTCGTATGCGGCGCATAGACGAGACCCAGTTCTTCCAGGTCCTGCATGACATTGCGTACTGAGGCCGGCGACAGCGAAATCGGCAGGATACGGGAGAGGTGGCGGGAGCCGACGGGTTCGCCGGTGGTTAAGTAAGAATCGACAATGCGGCGGAAAATCTCGCGTGATCGCGCGTCAAGATTGGCGATCGCCCCGGAATCAGCCGGCATTTTCTCATTCGGACCGTTCATTGCGTTAAAATGGCGGCTAGGAGCGGCCGGCGCAAGCCGCGGGCGCCCGCCCCAGGCTTGAATAAGCGCCGCCAGCGGTCCATAGGTCTTGGCGCCGACGCCCCTGCGAGGCCGCGTCTCGAACTGTCGTCGGGAAGAGGACGCCCGCCATGAACGCCGCCGCCAAGACTGAATTCGTCTGGGACGACCCGCTCAACCTCGAAGCGCAATTGACCGAGGACGAACGGTTGATCCGCGACACCGCTCGCTCCTACGCGCAGGAGAAATTGGCGCCGCGGATTGTCGAGGCCTATGAGAAGGAAAAAATAGAGCCCGAGATTTTCCAGGAAATGGGTTCGCTTGGCCTTCTCGGCGTCACGCTGCCGGACAAATACGGCTGCGCCGGCGCGAACTATGTTTCCTACGGTCTCGTCGCGCGCGAAGTGGAGAGCGTCGATTCCGGCTATCGCTCGATGATGAGCGTACAATCCTCGCTCGTCATGTATCCGATCTATGCTTATGGCGACGAAGCCCAGCGCGAAAAATATCTCCCGAAACTCGCGACCGGCGCGTGGATCGGCTGCTTCGGGCTGACCGAGGCGGAAGCCGGCTCCGATCCCGGCTCGATGAGGACGAAGGCCGAGCCAATCGACGGCGGCTATCGTCTCACCGGATCGAAACTATGGATATCCAACGCGCCGATCGCCGATGTCTTCGTCATCTGGGCGAAGTCCGCCGCCCATGACGGCCAGATCCGCGGCTTCGTTCTGGAGAAGGGCGCGAAAGGTCTCTCGGCCCCGAAGATAGAAGGCAAGCTGTCGCTGCGCGCCTCGGTCACCGGCGAAATCGTCCTCAATGGCGTCGAAGTTCCGGCCAGCGCTTTGCTGCCGAATGTTTCCGGACTCAAAGGTCCGTTCGGCTGTCTCAATCGCGCCCGCTACGGCATAAGCTGGGGCGCCATGGGCGCGGCCGAAGATTGCTGGCGACGCGCGCGCGAATATGCGCTTGGCCGCAAGCAATTCGGCCGGCCGCTCGCCGCGACGCAACTTGTACAAAAGAAGCTCGCCGACATGCAGACCGAAATCACGCTTGGACTGCATGCCGCGCTGCGGGTTGGTCGCCTGATGGACGAAGGCCGATGGGCGCCCGATATGATTTCGCTCGTCAAGCGAAACAATTGCGGCAAGGCGCTCGATATCGCCCGTCTCGCCCGCGACATCCATGGCGCGAATGGAATTGTCGGCGGCTACCACGTCATGCGTCACGCCGCCAATCTCGAGACGGTCAATACGTACGAAGGCGCCCATGACGTCCATGCGCTGATTCTCGGACGCGCGCAAACCGGCCTGCAGGCTTTTTACTGACAAGCGAGAGCTGACGTGTCGGAGGTCACAACAATCGCGTGCCGCTGCGGCGCCGTCGCGATCGAGATTTCAGGCGAACCGATCGCGCAGTTCTTCTGCCATTGCGACGACTGCCAAGCTGTTCATGGCGCTGCCTACGCGCCGGAATCCGCTTATCCCGCGGACGCCGTAAAGGTGACGCGGGGCGAACCTTCGACTTGGCGCCT
>JASLHV010000567.1 GCA_030153205.1 Roseiarcus sp.
GGCGGTTGCCATGAAGGCTCTGGCGCAGGTCCTCGACCAGCGGCGACCTCACGGAATTGCGCGCGGCCCGGGCGTAGACCGCGGTGGCTATCGCGACGGGGAACGCGCGCACGCGCACCCTGCGACGATCGAACTCGAACAGTCCCGGCGCTCGTTGAATGGCGCCCGGCAAGCCTGAAAAATAGCGACTGAGATTGTCGGCGTCCTGCTCGGTTTGCAATCCCACCAAGTCGCAATAGCTCAGCGCGCCCACGGTCTCCTCATGGTGGGGAAGAGCTTTGAGTACGTCCGGCGGCGGACAGGGAATATGCAGGAAGAAGCCGATAGGATTGTTATGACCCCGCTTCCGCAATTCCTGCGCTATGGGCAGGAGATGATAATCGTGAACCCAGATGACGTCCTCGGGCGCGATGAATTTCGATAGCGCGTCGGCGAAATGTCCGTTGACCCGCTGATAGCCGCTGAGATCCACCGAGGTGAACTCGGCCAGGTCGACCCGGTAGTGGAGCGCCGGCCAAAGCACGCGATTGGCGAAGCCGTTGTAATATTCCTCGAAGTCGGTCTTCGAGAGATCGATCGTGATATAGGTCCGGCGCCTGCGCTCGATCACGTTAGGGGGCGGCAACTCGTCGTCGTCGCTGACGTTTCCGCTCCAACCAAACCATACCCCTTCGCGTTGCTTCAAGGCGGCGTTGACGGCCACCGTTAGGCCGCCCGCCTGACGCGGCCCGCCATCGGGCACATTGACCCGATTCGAGACCAGAATTAGACGAGGCGCCATGCATCCTCCCATTTGACAGACAGCCGCGTCGCCGAATCGATAATAGCGGCCATGGAATACGTTTGCGGAATATTTCCCCACAGTTGGCCTGTCTTCGGGTGCAAGTCTTCGGAGAGCAAACCGTAGATGTTGCGCCTTCCTAGCAGTTCGATGAACTTCTCCCGCGCCTTGTCGCGTTCGCCTATCGAGGCGAGCGCGTCGATGAGCCAGAAACTGCAAACGATGAATGCGGTCTCAGGTAAACCGAAATCGTCTCTGCCGACGTAACGCATGGTGAGGCCGTCGCGTTCGAGGTAGCGGCTGACAGCCTCGCAGGTTCGCAAAAATCGCGGGTCGTTCGCTTTCACCAGCCCGAGCTCCGCGAGCAACAACACGCTCGCGTCGAGGTCGTCGTCGTCGAGAGCCCCGGCGAACGCGCCCTTCTCCTCCCGCCACGCGCGCGAGATGATCGTCTCGCGCAAGCTGTCCGCCCGGGAGCGCCACAATTCCGCCCGCTCACAAATATCCAACCGCATCGCGATCCGCGCGAGACGGTCGCACGCCGCCCAGCAGAGCGCAGCCGAATGGGTGTGAATGCGCTGGCGGCCGCGATATTCCCAAATCCCGGCGTCCGGAGTCAGCGCGACTTGAAATGCTTTTTCGCCGAGCGGCTCGAGGCGGTCGAACAGCGCCTTGTCGCCCATTCGCACCAAGCGATGATCGATGAACATCTGCGTCGCCGCAAGGATCGCGCTGCCGTAGACATCGTGCTGGATCCGCTCGACGGCGAGATTGCCGACGCGAACCGGTCCTTGTCCGAGGAAGCCCGCGAGATCGGGCGCAATGCGCTCGTCCAGCGGTTCGCCGGGCACGATCGAATGAACCGGTTTGAGCGGTGTGTTCAAGTCCGACGCGACCGTCATGATATAGTTGAGGTAGGCTTCCATCGTCTCGGTAGCGCCGACCTTGTTGAGCGCCTGGACGACGAAGTAGGCGTCGCGAAGCCAGCAAAATCGATAATCCCAGTTCCGCCCGCTGTTCGGCGCCTCGGGAACGGACGTCGTATGGGCGGCGACGATGGCGCCCGTTTCCTCGAAATTGCAGAGCTTGAGAGTTATCGCCGCGCGGGTCACCGCGTCCTGCCATTCGAACGGGATCGCGAGCGAGCGCACCCAATCGAGCCAAAAACGCCGCGTGTACTCTTCGAACTCCTGGCCGGTGCCTTCCAGGGCGCTGCGAAAGGGTTCGTCGGAGCCAAAAAACAGAGTCAATGGCCGCGCGAGCGTGAATGTGGTTTCTTGGGTTATGTAGGATAGCGGCGCGTCAGTGCTCAATCGCATGACCGTTCCACCGCTGTGGTAGCGGATATGGTTGGAGCCGACGGTCCAATCCGAGATCGCTCGACCATAGTCTTCCGTCGGGCGGACCCGGATCGCGATGCGGGGCAAGCCGGCGAGGGGCACGATGCGCCTGACGAGTTGCGGCGGATGAAACATCCGTTCATAACGCCAAAACCGCGGCGCGAAATCCGTGATGCGCACCCGGCCGCCGTGGATGTCCTCCAACTCCGTTTCGACGATCGCTGTGTTGTGGACGTAGCCTGAACTGACGCGGCTGAGATCCGCCAAAGTGACGTCGGAAAAGCCCTTTTCCTCCTCGCCGCTGACCAGACGGCTGAAAACGGGGTTGGAATCGAAGCGGGGAAAGCACCACCATACCAGTCGGGCGCTCGAATCCACTAGGGCTGCGACCCGGCAATTGCCGATGAGTGCGAGATCGAGCGGCTGCCTGCGCGGCTCGAATGCGCCAGACGGCTTGGACGCATTCATCGAGCCAACCTCTCGAGCCAAGCCAACACCGCCCTTGGACGTGAGAACCCGCCGGAAACGCCTGATAATTCGGTGCCGACAGAG
>JASLHV010000247.1 GCA_030153205.1 Roseiarcus sp.
CAATATTATCCCATCGACAAGCAGATGTACAGGGGGTAGGCATTAATTATCGCGTAGCCTCACGCACCGAGTTTCTAGCCCGACAGGGCGGCGGTTATCTCAGTTGGACTCCGGTCAGAACATTCGTACTTATTTCAGATAAAATCTCATTGGAGTACCTATTCGCCGCCATCCTGAGAATAAATAGACAATAGGGGATGGCGTCAGTCACCCTTCGCGGCTCTTCACTTCCATTATGTTTAGTTCTTTCGCTTTTATTTTATTTGCATCAATTCAAGAAGGACATGCTCATTACTGATATTTACCAATCTGAAGATTTACAAAATGCCTCCCATCCAAAAAAGTCAATTGATCTATTGACGACAGAGGATTCAGCTTCCAGCCTCTTAGAGTTTGTCGGCAGACGACGTTACGCCACTGTCCTTGCTGACCCGCCTTGGCAGTTCAACAATAAGACCGGCAAAGTCGCTCCGGAGCACCGGCGCTTATCTCGCTACAAGACGATGAAGATTCAGGAAATCGCCGATTTGCCGGTTGGCGAAATTGTCGACCCGACAGCACATTTGTATCTATGGTGCCCCAATGCGCTATTGCCGGATGGCCTATCCGTCATGAGCGCCTGGGGATTTACCTATAAGTCAAATATCGTCTGGCACAAGATTCGAAAGGATGGCGGTTCGGATGGGCGCGGCGTCGGGTTTTATTTTCGCAACGTAACCGAGCTACTGCTCTTCGGCGTTCGCGGGAAGAACGCTAGAACTCTGGATGCCGGGCGGACCCAGGTCAATTATCTCGCCACTCGTAAGCGCGAGCATTCCCGCAAGCCTGACGAAGTGTACGACATTATCGAATCTTGCAGCCGGCCATCGCGACTAGAGCTCTTCGCAAGAGGAACCCGCGCCGGCTGGGACGCTTGGGGCGATGAAGCGGATCAAGAATACGAGCCAAGTTGGCCAACCTACAATCACTCAACGACGAGACCGCGAAATTGACGCTCGTAAATTCTGACAAACAGATCGCAAATGCCAATAGGAAACGATCGTTAGGTAAAAGGCCCAATTCAAGGACAGAATGCCGCCCGCGTCGATCAGGCAATGCTCCCGAAATTCGCCGATCGCCTCGGCCTTCTTCGAAAACATCTCTGGCGATTAAACTCGTCGCTGGTTCTGATCGCGCACCGGAGTTCGACTACTACGAATTCTTCGCCGGCGGCGGCATGGCGCGCGCCGGTCTCGGGCCGAATTGGCGATGCACATTCGCCAACGACATCGACGCCGAGAAGGCCGATTGCTACACCGCCAATTGGGGAGCCGAGCACCTCAAAATCGACGACGTCGCCAAGCTGAAACCCGAAGAGTTACCGGGGCGAGCCGATCTCGCCTGGGCTTCCTTCCCGTGCCAGGACCTCTCACTCGCAGGAAATGGCGCTGGCCTTGAAGGCCGACGCTCCGGGACATTCTGGTCTTTCTGGGCTTTGGTGAGAGCGCTCAGCGCCGAAGGCCGCGCGCCGGTTATCATCGTGCTCGAAAATGTCTGCGGCGCGTTGACCTCACGTGGAGGGGAAGACTTTGCCGAGATCAGCGAGGCGCTGGCGACTGAGGGTTATAGATTTGGAGCCGTCGTCATCGACGCGGCTCATTTCATCCCGCAATCGCGCCCTCGACTTTTCATTACGCGGTTCTCGCATCTGTCGCGCTGCCTTCCTCAGTCTTCGCCAGCGCGCCGCACGACGTCTGGCGCCCGCCTGCCGTGATCGCCGCCCACGGCCGCCTCTCAGAGCGGGCGCAAATGAATTGGATATGGTGGCGTCTTCCCGTCCCGCCCGACCGCGACCTCTGCTTAGCGGACCTCATCGACCCTGAACCAACGGGCGTCGCCTGGCATCGGCCGGAAGAGACCCGTCGACTTCTATCGATGATGAGCCCTTTGAACCTGGAAAAGATCGAAGAGGCGAAAAGAGGCGGCGGGCTGTGATTGGCGGCGTCTACAAGCGCACGCGTAAAGATGAATCCGGAGCCAAGTCGCAGCGAGGTGAAGTAAGGTTTGACGGCCTTGCCGGCTGCCTTCGAACCCCAGCCGGAGGGTCAAGCCGGCAGAGCATTGTCGTAATCGAAAATGACATGGTGTGCTCTCGCCTGCTCTCCGCTCGCGAAGCCGGCCGGCCCATGGGTTTACCGGATGATTATGCGCTCCCGGCCAACCACAACGAGGCGTATCGTCTTGTCGGCGACGGCGTGGTGGTTCCCGTTGTGAGATTCATCGCCAGCAGTCTTCTCGAGCCAATTTTGCTCCCTATTCGACGTACAAAACGGGGCGCTGAGGCCGTACAGGGTCGGGCTACGCGTCTACAAACGGATTGAGCGCCCAACATGAAATGGGCCGTCGCGCCGCATAGGAGAACTCCCGCGGGCCAAGCATCCGCTCGCGTTGTCGTTGATCGACTGGCCGATCCCTTGAGCGAAACGGCTATGGCTTTTTTTTTGTGCGATGGACGAAATTCGCAGCGTTACGCAACGCCAGCAGCTGCCTTGGATGATGAATTCCTAGGACACGACATTAGGAATCCAGCCTTCGTTTGTATCCGCGCTTTACTTTTCGCGCGAACCAACTCTCCAAAGCGAGGCGGGCAGCGATCGTATCCGAATGGAGCTCAACGCGCCGTCCGCCGCGCTTACCGATCCGACCCCATTCCCTAACCAGGGAGGCTTCTTCAAACAACGTTGGCTCGATCGACAAGACGTAATAACGAGCCATGTTTTGCGTCTGATCGACCCGATCGAGAACCAGCAATTGCACTTTCTGCTCGGATCCGACCTCAGTCATGTCTCTCGTGTACGAGGCTCGTATTTTTGGGTCCAACAAATTTATTGAATCAATTCCGTCAGTTCGATTCGAAAAAGCGATAGGTTCAAGGCGGGGGTGCAACCTCCAGCGCTGATAGACCTCTCGCGGGGGAAGAACCCTTGGTCGCCTCAAGCAGATCGTTTTGTGAGTTCCGGCCGCGGACTGTGACGCTCTACCAAGAATGGGACGAGCGTGCCGATTCCCCACCTTCCTTCTCAGCGCGGGAGACACGGAGCGCGTATCCCCTCCCGACAGAAAAGTTACTCAATATTGGAAGTGTTGCTCGCTAGTCACGTCCCACAAGATTACGCCAACCTCATCAAAATCACTGGGAAAACTTCTTTTGGCTTCTTGCATAGACACGAGCTCAGATAATACCCGGAGATTTCAACGCGGGAGATCCCCATGGTTGAGATCGACGAAAGACACTTCCAAAATCCGCGACAGGTCGCCATCCAGACCAGAGACAAATCGGTGAGAAAGCTCTTCCGTGTTCGACTGATCGGCGGCCGAGAGACTTACGAAATGCGCGCCAGTTCGAAGGCGGAGGCGATTGAGGCAGTTGCAATCGCGACTAACATCAACGCCAACGATCTGGAAGCGGAAATGTGGTGATCGTCCCGCGTGTCAACGCATCGCGCGGACCAATGACGAGATCGCGGACCTCGCGATCGGCGTCGCCGACGGCGCAGTTGGAACCGCCAAAGGGCGCGAACTTGTCGAGGCGGTAGTTCACACCAAATCAACTGTGAGATTCCGGCGCCTGCGCGAGTTTGCACGCAGCAAAGCGCGCACGTGATAAGCGCTCGCCATTGCGCTAGCGGCCGCTTTGTTTCGGCCTGCGCAGCGCGGCACAATGCCCGAATGCCCGTCTGGCCGTTGCGCTGACTTCCGAGCAGGGGGCCGGGTTATGAGCCGACAATTTGGCTGGGTGCTGATGGGTACGAAACAGCACGCTAGGGAAATCGTGACCTGAAGATAACGAACTTGCCGAAGTTGTCAGGTATTTTGGTGATGCGGCCCTGCTCCCGAGGACGGTGGCGGTATTCGGCATGGCTTCGCAACGCCGCCGTCCTTTCCGCCGCCCAGCCACGCGGCCCCGCCTCTCGGCTGTGGGAAACGATAGTCACCCAAGCTCGCCGGAATATCGACCGGCTTGCCCCAAACGATCTTCGCAATGGCTTTTACGTCTTCCGAGTCCGCTGTACGGAATGAAAGCATCTGAAGCCGTCGCTCAACAGTCCTAAACAACAGCCGCGCGATCGTAACCGCAGAGATAAAAAAAGGGCCGCAGAAGAGCCGCAGAAGCGGCGCTTTGACGCGTCATTGCGGGCAATTGGTTCTCGTCTTCGTCACGCTGTTTCCGGCCGAATCCGTCTTATTAACAGTCTCTGTCTGGCAGTCGGCCGCCGGTGCATCCACGACAGCCGCAGGCGGCGGAACGGCCGGACCGTCGTCCGTTCCGATAATGCAAGCACCCGCCGCACCAATATGAAACCCGACGGCGCAATCTATATTTTTGTAGATCGGTCCGGTCTGATGAACGACGGGAGAAATCGCTGCGCGGGTGGCGCTAATCGACATAAATGAGGCTATAGCCGCGGCTGCCACGCAGCCCGTGATCTTAACACTCAACATGAAATGCCCTCTGGTGTTTCTGCGAAACCAACTCTCTGGTGCAGGAACCCCGTTAAACACGATTTGTTCCGAGCACGCCGCAACGGCGCCCATTAGATAATATTTTGTGCGTCCCTTTGCCTAGGCTCGCCTTTATGATGAGAACGACTACTACGCTCGCCTCCAGAGACTTCTGTCGTCCCCTGCGGATGCTACGGGGTAGGTAAGCCTCAATTCGTCGGATGATGTCGCGAATGAGCGCTTTGGTCTGTTTCGTTCGAAAATGAACTGCCCACGACTCGAATGTTGAGCGTGCGATCGAAAAGCCTCCCGGGGCGCAGCGCGGCCGAAATGACATCTCTGCGGTGGATTGCCTGCGTAGGCGAGGGTAAACCATTCAGGGTGCGCGCGGCGGGCGCACCGGCCGCATGGGCCACGATCATATTTCCCAAGGCGTCGAATTTGTCGTCAAGGGACCATCTCCCATTCGAAAGGACACCCTCACTGTCTTTGTGATCTTGCAAGTCTATTTGCGGAGCGAACGAGAATTGCTCATCAGCCTGTTCCATTGAAGCAAATGCTGGCGCGTGCGGCGCAAAACCTGTGGTCATCGGTTGGTCTCCTTTTCTGCGTCGGTATTCGACAGCAGGACGGCTGCAACCGAAACAATCACCAAAGCCGCTCCCGCGATCATCCACCCTGAAGGTTGCTCGCCTAGCACTGACCATCCCAACAGAACCGCGATGATCGGGTTGACGAAAGTGTAGGTGGCGACGAATGTGGAAGAGATCTGTTTGAGCAGCCAGACGTAGGCGGCGAAGCCAACGACGGTTCCTGCAAATGTCAGGTAAGCCCACCCCGCCAGAGATTGCGGCGTGATATTCGAGACACCGAGTCGCGATGGCTCGCCGAACGCGAGGCTGAGCGCTAGCAGCGCGATGCCGCCCGTGACCAATTCCATTCCCGAAAAAGCGATTGGCGACGCCGTACCTGGATAACGCTTTGACAGTATTGTCCCCGCCGCCCAGGAAGCGGAGGCGCCCAGCAGAACGAGGACGTCAGTTAGACGCACGCCCGAGGAACTGGCGGCGAGCTGACGCCCAGCGATCAAGCCCACCCCGGCCAGTCCCGGTACAAGGAGCAGCAAGGTTCCGACCGGCGGCCGATCGTCACCTGGGAGCGCCATCCTAAGCCCGACAATCCAGAACGGAATGGTTGCCAGTAGGACGGCCGCGAGGCCGGATGGAGCGTGCTGCTGCGCGTAAGCCAGAACGCCGTGGCACCCCACAAAGAAAAAGAACCCGAAAACGGTCGCCTTGCGCCAGGTTGCAAAGCAAGCCAGACGTTCCCCGCGAATGGCAACCCACAACAACAGGACGAGACCGCCGACGATGGACCTCGAGCCCATCAGAAGAAATGGAGGAAGGGAACGTAGCGCGAGCGCGACGGCGAGATAGGTCGAGCCCCATATGAGATAGATCGCCGCGAAGCCAGCCGTTATGCCCAAGGAGTGTCTTGAAATTAGCGTCACGCGACTATAACCTCTTATAGGGTTATAGTTAAACGCCGGAGGAGCACTTTGGGTTCCGATAAAACTCCGTCGACGCCCGTCGTCCGACGTCAGCCAAAGGGAGACGGCGTGGAGGATCTTGCAATCCGTTTCGTCAATACGAAAGCCTGGCGTCTGAGAGATGTCGCGGAAGAGCGATTGGGCTCGCCCGATGCGTTGTTCGAATGGCTGGACCGCAACGTGACGTCACCGCCCAAGGGCTGGAGACAACAGCGAGACTGGAAGGACGCTGCCGGACTGCACGCGGCTGCGATCAGCCTGCGAGAGTCAATCTACGATATCCTCACCCGCCGGATGCTGGGTGTTGAGCCCCCGTCCGCCTCTTTGGCCTATTTCAACAAATGTCTCTCCGAACCCGGCGCCGGCGCCTCGATCCGGTTCGAAGCCGGCGCGCTCGGGTGGTCTTTCACCAAGCCGACAAACGACGCGCTTTTGAGGCCCATAGTACTGTCGGCGGCGGAGCTGATGACCGGCGTCCGGGCGTCAAAGGTTCGCCAGTGTCAGGACGACCGCGGCTGCGGCTGGCTGTTCGTGGATGAAAGTCGGGCCCAGAACCGGCGGTGGTGCTCCATGGGGGACTGCGGAAACAGGGCCAAGGCCCATCGTCACTACGAAAGAACAAGGCGCGTTGGGCATGGCGAAGACGACTGATCGCGCCGAGGAAACTCGGGAAGATGGAGGAAACGCACCGCGCGGAACCGATCTTGATGCTTGCCGAGCGGTTGACATGTCTGCCGCGAGCCATAGGCTCGGCTTTTCTTTTCGTAACCCGCAGGAGGTCCCAAACTGACGCGCGAAGGTCAGCCTTCGAGCCCATGGATTATCCAATGTATCGGCGGCTAACCGTGATGGCGAGCCCCACGGGCGGAGGGCTCTACTCAAGCAACATACGCGTCAGTTACAGCGATTTGGAACAATACCAACGGATAGGCGTTATTTAGCGGATTTTAATTTCTCAATACGGTGGGAGCGCACCATGGGCACAGTGTTGATCATCATTTTGATTCTGGTCGTTTTTGGCGGGGGCGGCGGATATTATGCGCACGGCAGGTACGGCGGTGCAGGCCTGGGAGGAGTGTTAGGCCTTGTTTTGGTTATTTTACTTGTACTTTGGCTCGTAGGCGCGCTCGGTGGGGCGGTTCACACAGGGCCATAGATATCTTAG
>JASLHV010000265.1 GCA_030153205.1 Roseiarcus sp.
TCGCGCAAATCGCCCTCCTTAATGCCGCGTTCGGCTTGTCCCTTCCATGGCTTTCCTTCGTACCAGAAGGCGTATTTATCAGGATCCATCGCGGACTTTATATTGGTCGACGGCGAATAATAGCCCTGTTCTGAAACCGTAATGCCGGGTTTGCCGGAGAGCCAAAAATCGGCATAAGCGTAAACGGCTTCTTTGTTCGGCGAACCCGCGATGAGAGAGGGGCCGATCGCCCAGGCGCGATAGCCTTCCTTGGGCACCGCGTATTTGCAGGGCTTGCCCTGCGCCTTGACGGCCATGACCGCGGGTTGCCAAGCGTCGCAGACTACCATCTCTCCCGACGCCATGAGGTTGACGAGTTCACCGAAATCCCCCCACAAGGCGCGGAATTGGCCGCCCTTCTTCTTGGAAATCAGGAATTTCATGGCTTCGGTAATTTCGGCTTTCGAGGCGTTGCCTGGATTTTTCACTTGCGAAAGGCCGAGGGTGTTCATGGCCATGATCGCTTGCCCAAGCGCGATCAACGGATCGGTATTAATGCCGGATTTGCCTTTCCATTTGTTATCGAAGATCGCGGTCCAGGTGTTCGCCTCTTCCGCCGTAACGACGTCCGGGTTGTACCCGATGGAATCATAATTATAGACAACCGGCACCATCCATAGTGACTTCTCGTCGTCATCTTTCCATATCTGGCCCACGATTTGCGCTTTGCGATCCCATTTCGGATCCGCCTTGGTGAAAGTGTCGCGAATATTCGACCAATTCTTGATCGAAGCGGCGGGAATCGCTTCGACATTGTTGGTTTGCACTACGGAGGGCAGGCGCTCTCCGATCGTCTCCCAACAATCGTAGTCCTTAGATCCCGAGAGGATCTTGGTCTGCGCATCGGGAAATGTCGCTGCGGTGCCCGAAGTCGAGCCGACTCCCGATGCAGATTTGAAATCGGCAAGGATGCGTTCCTGCACGGTGACCGAGAGGCCGATCGTACGCAACGTCTCCCCGCCCAGGTTATTCGCGGCGGCGTAAGCCCTTCGGGAATCGAGGAACGGCGTACCGCCGCCTACGGCCATGGCGACCGCCGCCGCTCCTGTTTTTAGTGCTGATCTCCGGGATAAACTGATGTTGCTCATAACTACTCCCTCTCTCTTACGACGCTCTCCGAACTCGGGCGACCTTAGTAGCGTCCAACAAGAAGGCCGCCGTCGACCGCGATCGTCTGCCCTGTCATGTATCGCGCGGCCGGTGAAGCAAGAAAGTGGATGACATCGGCGATATCGGAAGGTTCACCGATGCGTCCCATTGGAATGAAGGCGCCAGCCGCTTCGGCCCCTTCAGGGCCGAGCGAGTGCTCCTTTGAGAGTAATTGCGCCGTTCGAATATAACCGGGCGCTATGCCGTTCACGCGAATGCCCGATCGCGCCAGTTCCACGGCAAGTCCGCGCACGAGGCCAACCACGCCGGATTTAGCGGCCGAATAATGAACATGCTCGTCCCATCCATAGGCGACGCCCATGATCGATGAGACGCAAACGATGACGCCCGCCCGCTTGCGCTTCATCGCCGCCAGCGACGGCCTGACGACGCGCAACATGCCCTTCAAGTCAATATCGAACGTATGGTCCCATTTTTCGTCCGAGAGCTCCGCCAATGGAACGCGATGGGCTATGCCGGCATTGGCGACAATCACGTCGATCGCGTCGCGCTGAGCTTCGATATCACCGATCACCTTATTAGCGTCGCTTGTCGAGCGTACGTCGAGAAGCCGAAATTCTGCGGATCCGCCGCCCGCGATCGCCTCCCCGGCGACGCTGGCGCCTTCCTTTTCGAGGATGTCGGTTACGACGACATGGTCGCCGGCGGCGGCGAAGGCGAGCGCCGTCGCGCGACCGATGCCGATGCCGCCGCCGGTAACCAGGATTGTCCGTTGACTCATGACCCGTCTCTCATTGCATCACATCGCCAGAATTGGGCCCCAGCGTCTGACCCACGAAGAGGCTTGCTTCGTCTGACGCGAGAAACGCGACGGTGGCCGCCACCTCCTCCGGTTGCCCAAAGCGTCCGAGCGGCAGCTCCGCCGCTTTACGGCGACGCCAATCTTCGGAGAGCGCCATGACGAGAGGCGTCTCGATCGGGCCCGGCGCGACAGCGTTGATACGCACGCCCTTGGCGCTGTATTCGCGTGCGAGCGATTTGGTCAGCCCAATGATCGCCGCCTTGGCGGCGCTGTAGTGAGCGAGCTCGATGCCGCCGATCTGCCCGAGCTGCGAGGCGATGTTGACAATGGAGCCCGATTTCGCCGCGAGCATCGCGGGCAGAACGGCCCGTGTGCAAAGATAGACGCCGCGCACGTGAACCGCGAAGATGCGGTCAAAATCGGCAGGAGCTATTTCGAGAAACGGCGCTTGATGAACATGTCCAGCGCAGTTGACAAGGACCGTCGCCTCACCAAAAGCTGCTTTGCCCACGGCGATGATATTCGCCACCTCGTTCTCGTTGGCGACATCGCCGCCGACTGCAACGGCTTGGCCGCCGGTGGCCCTAATCTCGCCAGCGACTGCTTCGGCGCGCTCCTTCATGAAATCATTTACCGTCACAGCCGCGCCATCGGCGGCAAAACGACGCGCAATCGCTCGCCCGATACCTGAGCCGCCTCCGGTGACAATCGCAACCGCGTTCCGTCCGTCTGCGCTCATCACGCCTCCTCTTGGATCATGATTCTGCGCGCGCGTCGTACGCTCATCGTCATCAAGATTGCGTAGACGCCCAGAAGAGCAAACGAGAACAGCGTCGTGAGGACGCCAAAGGCGAAAATGTTGGGATGGATCTCGACCGAGAACGTCCCATAAATCGCCAGCGGCAAAGTGAGTTCTCTTCCCGACGTGAAAAGGGTGCGCGAGAACTCGTCGTAGGAGAGCGTGAAAGCGAACAGCATGGCGGAGAGAACGCCCGGGAAAATTAGAGGAAAGGTGACCTTTCGGAAGGTTCGCCCTGGCGAAACGCCAAGCGACCAGGAGGCCTCCTCGACGCTTGCATCGAACCGATTGAAGATCGCCAGCATCACGAGAAAGGCGAAGGGAAAAGTGTAGACGACATGCAGAGCGAAGGCGGTGCTCCACCAATGGCGATCGAGGCCAAGTCCGTTAGATAGAAGCGCCATGCCGAGCCCGATAAGTACGCCGGGAACCATCATGCCGAGAATGATGAGATAAAAGACGACGCTCGCGCCCTTGAACTTCGTTCGGAAGGCCTGGGCGGTCATCACGCCGAGCACTGTCGACACGATCATTGTCATGAAGGCGAGAGTGAGCGACCGTGTCAACGCGCTCTCGATGGGCAATGGCGCGATACGTGATGGCGGCGTCAGACCGAAGAGGTGCTCATACCAGTAAGTGGACCAATCGACGATGGGGAATTGCGGACCGCCCTCTGGGCCGGTCTGGAACGATAATATCGCGAGGATGACAAAGGGCGCATAGAGG
>JASLHV010000274.1 GCA_030153205.1 Roseiarcus sp.
TCAGCCGCGCCTTCCATACTTTCTGCAATGCGCTCCCAGAGCGGCAAGGCGGCGGCGAAGCGCTTGAGCCGCATGAGCAGAGCGGCGGCGTTGAAAAGCGCGTCCGCATAGGTTGGCTCCGCGATCGTCGCTTGCTCGTAACTGACGAGCGCGTCTTCATATCGTCCGGTTCTTTCTTGAAGCACGCCGAGATTGAACCAGGCGTCCGCCAATTCAGGGCTGCGGCCGATAGCCTGCCGATAGGCGATTTCCGCCTTTCCGGTTTCTCCGAGCGCGTCGAAGGCGTTGCCTAAGTTGAATGGAATAACCGGGTCTTCCTGATCGAGGCGCGCCGCAAGTTCGTACCAGCGAATAGCGCCGGCAAGATCGCCGTCGTTTTCGCTAGCCTCGGCGCGCCCAAAGGCGCCGTTGGCGTCAATGTCGTCCCCCTGCAACGGCAACAAGAGCTGTCCATCGAGCCGGGCCGGGCGTCCTTCGATCTCCTGAAGGATTTCTCCCCAGGAAGATTCCGACAATCGCGCTGTCGCGAGATCGACCCCATGCAATTCGAGCGCAAGCGCCGCGGCCGCAATCTTTCCTAAAGAAGCGCCGGACGACACGAGGCGGCCGATGGCGCGCGCGACAATGAGGTCGCGATAGGAAAACAATCCTTCGACAGGATCCAAAATGTCATAAAGCGCAAGGCTTCCGATCTGCTTGTCGGACAGGCCGGAATGGCGCGTCAATTGATCGCTCGAATAGCTGCGCTCTCCCGCCGACTGCGGAGAAACGATCCCTAATTCCGATTTAAATCGACGCTCCGAGGTGAACGCCGCTTGCGGCGGCGCATCGAACGCCAAATCAAGCTCGCCGTCGTCCAACAGGGTCGAGGAAACCGACGAATGCCCAAGGACAACAAGGGTCGCCTGACCGGGGCGCCGCGCCATCTTTGCTAGCGATACGCTAACCAATTGCGCAATCCGGCGCTTGGTCAATCCCCGCAGACGACCGTGAATATAGACTTTTGCGTTCGTCAGGGACATAATATTACAAGATTTGAAACAAATCGCGGCGCGTATCGTCTAGCTTTTCTAGGCTGGACAGTGGAGTACCTCTCATGGCCCCCAGAGCAAACTGGAAGGGTTACCTTAAGCTTTCGCTCGTTTCCTGCGCGGTAAGCCTCTATCCGGCCTCGAGCTCTTCGTCTCGCGTCTCCTTCAACACCATCAACAGGAAGACGGGCAACAAAGTCAAACGACAGTTTGTCGATGCAGAAACCGGCGACGTGGTCGAGAACGAGGACCAGGGCAAGGGTTATCCGGTCGCCAAGGATTCCTACATGCTCGTCGAAGAAAACGAGCTGGAGGCGATTCAGATCGAGAGCACGCATACGATCGACATTGAAAAATTCGTCGCCCGCTCGGAAGTCGATCCCCGTTATCTCGAAGCGCCCTACTATCTCGCGCCGAACGAGCGTGTGGCGGAGGAGGCCTTCGCCGTCATTCGCGAAGCGATGCGGGAAAAGAACGTCGTCGGTATCGGCCGCGTCGTGATCTCCCGTCGCGAGCGGATCATGATGTTGGAGCCGCTCGGGAAAGGCATTCTGGCCACCGTTTTGCGTTACGCCTACGAAGTACGTGGCGAGGAAGCGTATTTCGAGGAAATTCCGGACCATAAAATCCCCGCCGAGCTCAACGACATGGCTCAGGTCATCATTGACCGCAAAATCGGCCATTTCGTCCCTGCGGAATTCACCGATCGTTATGAAGATGCGGTGGTTTCGCTGATCCGAACCAAGCAAGCCGGCCTTCCCTCGAAACCGGCGGAAGAAGTCGCGCGACCGAGCAACGTCGTCAGCATTCTCGACGCTTTGCGCAAAAGCATCGCCGCAGAAGGAACCGCGGCGCCCAAGGCCGCGAAGGCTCAAGCGACGCAAGCGGCCCCTGCCGCGAAGCCTAAGGCTCCGTCGAAGAGCAAGGCCGGCGCCGCCAAACCGGCGGCGGCTCCCGCCAAAACGCGTCGGGCGAAATAGGCCCGCGCCGGTTGGACGGGATCGTTCTGGATGGCCTCAGCAGCTTCTCGAGCCATATCTTTTGAGGCTCCGGGCGTTCGCGGCTTTCTTCATGAGCACGCAAAAGCCAAGGACGGTTTGGTCCTCACCCATGGCGCAGGCGGCAACTGCAACGCGCCGCTCCTGATCGAAATCGCCAACGCTTTCCATGCAGCGGGTGTCACAATATTGCGCTGCGACCTGCCCTTCCGTCAGGAGCGTCGGTCAGGGCCTCCCTTTCCCGCCAAAGCCGCCGCCGACCGCGCCGGGTTGAAAGCGGCGATCGCGGCTTTGCGTACGAAAGCGAATGGCCGCATTTTTCTTGGCGGCCATTCCTATGGCGGGCGTCAAGCGAGCATGCTCGCGGCTGAAGAACCTGATCTGACGCCAAAACTTTTGCTTTTGTCCTACCCTTTGCATCCGCCGGCGAAGCCCGAGCAGCTCCGGACCGCGCATTTTCCGCAACTGCAAACGCCCGCGGTCTTCGTTCATGGCGCGGCTGATCCGTTCGGCGCGATTGCCGAGATGGAAACGGCGCTGAAATTGATCCCCGCGGCGAACCAGATGATCGTCATCGACAAGGCGGGCCATGATTTGAAGCGAGGGCGATTTGATTGCGCCCCGATCGTGTCCGCGATTCTCGATTAGCTTAAAGGCCGCTCTGCCGGGTGCGAGAGAATGGAGGCGGCGCCGCATTTTCTTGCCCGCATCCCGTAAGTGCTAAAGTCTCATGCCGCGCCAGGGGCGGCGGCGCGCTATTCGCTCCCGTTCGGAGAAAATTCATGGGCGGCCCCAGTCTTCCAATCGGCGCAAATCTCGGCTGCCGCAGCTTCGACGACATTTCTGGAACGATGAGCAACCTCACGACGGACGTCGAGGCGACGAACGATACGAGCCCCATAAAGCTCGATTTCTCGAAGGGCGCCGAACACATCGTGCAGATCCTGAAAGACACCTTTGCTCTGGCCGGCGGCAAGAAGAGCGACGACGGCAATCTGACCGATCTCGTCAGCGACAAATTGCCTCCCCAACACGATCCTTACGAACCCCAAACCTTTGGCGGCGGCCTCAAAGATGGCGTCTGCCTGCGCCTATCGAAGGTGAATATCGTTCCCAAGCTAGACGCTTTGGAGCTGCACGGCGACGCCAAGGCGACGCTGAATATCGGAACGGAAGTTCCAATGTTCGACACGCCGACGGCGATCGACTTCGACATCACCAGCACCAGCATCAGCCCGTCCCAGATCGGCCTGATCGGCTCCATCAGCACCCACAAGGTCTTTCACGCCGATTTCAAGCTTCAACTTCACTACGACGACCGCATTCTCATCGAAAACCTCGCCCGTTTCGCCAAGAACCGCGACCTCTCGCAGAAAGAAGTCGAGCAGATCCTGCAGAGCATGAGTTTCGACGCCTCCGCCGTCATGAAGTTGGGGAGCCTGCCGCTCTCCTATCTCAGGGCGAGCGCAAGTTCCTTGTTGCCCCTCCGTCGACCCCTCATCGGCGCGACCGACGATTTGCTGCCGGTCCAGATCGCGGCGCTGCCCGATGCGAAGCTGCTGATGCTTGGAACGCAAGTCGTGCCGAAGGGCGTTTTCTTCGACACTTTGGTCCCCGGTCTCGGCGTGCATTATTCGAAATACGGCGTCACGGACGGTTTTTCGGGCACTGTCGCAGGCTTGGCGGTGCCTGACCTCAACAATATCACCAACGTCAAGACCTATGGCTATGTCGATCTTCGCTACGCAAAGCGTGTGAGCGACGCGCTCGATATCGACGTCGGCATTACGTACACTTATTCATTGAACAATAGCGCCGCATCCAACGACCCGCTGCAATTGCAGTACCTTCATGCGGAGAGCAAATCCTGGCTGCCTCCAAGCCAGGAGAACCAGCCGCCGGACGCCAATCGATCGGGACACAACTTCATGTTCACCGTTCGCGGCCAATTCAACGCGCCCTGACGCGCGCGCCATTTCCGCTTCAAAGCCTATGTTTTCGTTAGAGGTTCGGCAATATCCGGACGATATTCATGGGGGATACGCCTTTCGCCCGCGGTTTCTCGAATGTTCAGCAAAAGCGACCCGTCCGATTTCCAAAAGCGCGTCCGCGTCGAATTACGAATGCGGTCGGGCGAGAGTGAGAGCGGCTCGATCTTGATCGCCGCGCATCACTCCTTGCGCCAAGCCCTGAGCGACGATGCGCCCTTTGTCGAAATCGAGACCGCCGAGGGCGCTCACGCCTTCCTTCTCAAGCGGGAGATTGCGCGGATTGATCCGATCGGCGGAGAGCAGCGCCAGTCGCCTCGCGACAGCGAGGATTCGGGCCGCTTCGATGCCAAAGACGCCCGTCTCGTCCTCGGCGTCGCCGCCGATGCGACGCCCGAAGAAATACAGGCGGTCTGGCGCGCCCTCGCCAAGGCCTATCATCCAGACCGGCTCGCCGCATTGGGCTTGCCGGAGGAATTGCTTCGCCACGCCGAGCGCGTGCTTGCGAAAGTCAATACGGCGTATCAACGCCTGCGGCGCGAGGCGCCAGCGCAGGCGTGATCTCGCGCAAAAGTACGCCGCCACGCCCTCGCCGCCGTCAGATGACGTCAGCGAAAGCCGTCCGCGGCGATGCGCTTTCCTTCTGCCAGGACGACTCACACGATCTCAATGTGGATGCACGCCCTTAGTAGGGACGCCACGCATAAGGAAGCAGCCGGACCGGATCCGGCAACTCCGTCCCCATCGAACGCATGACTAAGACCAGCCCGCAATAAATCGCGAATATTGCGAAGGCGGCGATGAAAATAATACGCATCCGCTGATTTCCACGATTCGTTCAATAACGCTTATACGCCGTACAATGCGCGGCGCTACTTTTAAGTTCGTTGCGTTCCAGCCGCCGCATCCGATTTCGATTTTCCCAGCGCTCAAATCAGACCGTATCCCTCAATTGGAGGACGACAATCGCGAGGCGTCTCGCTACCTGAAATGACGCTGTCGATTGCGTCTCTTGCGGCTCGGGCCCCGTCGCGGTCTCGAGAAAATCTTTGTCGGGACTAGACGTGGGAGCTACTCATGGCCGATTGTCTTGTCGCCGCTGTCGCTGGACTTGGCGCCGGCGTCATCACCGTACTTGCATTGCATGATGCGCACTGGTCGCAGATCGCCACCACGGCGTTTCCTCTCGTCGCGGCGGCTTCGGCCACCACAATCCAGAAGATCATGCGACGGCTTCCCTAGCCTTTTCGAAGGGTGGCGCACCGAGGAGAGTCATTTCACAAATCCGAAAAGAAAATGCGCTCCCTGTAAGGTATAACGCTCGCAACACTGAAGCGTGCATTTCTTCCCAAAGAAAAGGCTTTGCCTAATCTTGGACCAACTTATTCAGACCTTCTTAAATCTCTTGCCCCAATTCATTGATGATCTCTCCTTTCGCATTGAAGGGCAGGCCATTGTCTGTTTCGCTGACGACACCATTGACGCTGCCTTGCGGCGCGGTCCTTGCCAATCGCATGGCGAAGGCGGCAATTACGGAGGGTCTCGCCGATCCCCGCGGTTGGCCTACCGAGGAGCTTGAACGTCTTTATCGCCGATGGTCGCAAGGCGGCTTTGGCCTGATGATAACCGGCAATGTGATCGTCGATGGCGCTCATCTGGAGCGGCCGGGAAATGTCATTTTGGCCGACGAGGTAACGCCCGAGCAGATGGCGAAACTGCGCTCTTGGGCGAAAATAGGTACGCAAGACGGCGCTCATCTATGGGCGCAGCTTTCCCATTCGGGACGACAGACGCAGAAGGCGATCAATCCCCGCCCGCTGTCGCCATCCGCCATTGCAGTGGGCTTGCCCGGCAGGCTCTTTGGCGCGCCACAAGAAATGACAGAGGACGATATTGTCGAGACGATCGGTCGTTTCGCCTCAGCGGCGCGCGTTTGCAAAGACGCCGGATTCACCGGCGTACAAATTCATGCGGCTCACGGCTATCTCATATCCTGCTTCCTCAACCCGAAGGCCAATCAACGTTCAGACGCTTGGGGCGGCTCTCTCGCCAATCGCGCTTGTTTCCTTTTGTCGATTGTCTCGGCTGTGCGCGAGGCGGTCGGCCCCGAATTCCCGATCAGCGTGAAACTGAATTCGGCGGACTTTCAGAAAGGCGGTTTATCTTTTGAAGAGAGCCAAAAGGTCGCGCTCATGCTCGAACAAGTCGGCGTGGACCTGCTCGAGATTTCCGGCGGCAGCTACGAAAGCCCGGCGATGGTCGGAGAAAAGGGCGGCGGCGCCGATGTCGAGCGCCCCGCGAAAGCCTCGACCCTCGCCCGCGAAGCTTATTTTTTCGAATTCGCGCGTTCGCTCCGTCAGCGCTTGAAAATACCGATCATGCTGACGGGCGGTCTGCGGTCGCGTAAAGGGATGTACGCGGCGTTGGAGGAGGGCGTTGA
Organism: Roseiarcus sp.; assembly: GCA_030153205.1. Classification (GTDB taxonomy): domain Bacteria; phylum Pseudomonadota; class Alphaproteobacteria; order Rhizobiales; family Beijerinckiaceae; genus Roseiarcus. Next base: position 6,458 of record JASLHV010000274.1, read on the forward strand.
CGTTCTCGGCGTCGCACGCCCGGTGAGCGTCGAGCCCGACGCGATGCGGCGTTTCATGATTGGCGCGATCGATGTCTTGACGAGTTGGGAGGCGCGGATTCGGCGGGAGCGCGGGATATGGAGCTCCAATTCGCCATTCTCTCTCATCCGTACCTTGAATAGCTTTGCCGGTATATACTGGTTCTATGCGCAGATCTATCGGCTCGGCCGTGGCGACGCTGTTGATACTGACCTTTGGCCGGTCAAAGCGATGATCGAGGTCATGTCGACGGAAAGACGCATCCAATCGGCGCGCGTGAAATTCTTGTCGTCAAAAGACGCAAACCGCCGTTCGAAAGGCGATCGCGAGCCGGCCTTTTGGAGAACGGCGGCGGAGTGATCGGCAGAGGTCGCGCTACGACACGCGTCCTGATCGCGCGCGAATCTATCGCGACTTGTCCCAAACGCCCGCCACGCGCCGCTTTCGCCTGGCCGCCTCGCCTTCCTCGATGATCGCGCTCCCGGCGACCGTGCGCCAAACGCCCTCCTTCCGCCGGCTTTCAACGGGCGGCGCGAGCAGGAGCATCTCGCAATCGCGCGGCGATGATTGTTCGCCATCACTTGCTCTCCTGCGAAGCGCGGCGTCAGCCTTGGACCCTGGTGGGTCAACCGCCGCGCTCGTTCACCCTCTGCTCGCACCGACAGCCCCCCGTTCTCGACCGCACGCAGCCTTGGCGCTGTTGGCATTTCTTTGAGCCGCAAGCCGGGATGGACAGCGTAAAACGACCGAAACGGGCGCCCTTACAGTT
>JASLHV010000284.1 GCA_030153205.1 Roseiarcus sp.
GTCACGGTGCGGGTCTCGCTATCGCCGAATGAGTTTTGCCGTTTGACCGAGCGCGTCTCACAGCCTTCATCGGCGGCGCGGCCCTCGATGGGGGCGGGCGCCGGACCGTCTATCACGACCGCCGGGGGCCCGGGCGGAGGAGGAGCAACGTCGTCGGCTCCCATAATGCACGTCCCCAACGGACCGATGTGAAAGCCGACCGCGCAATCGACATGATGGACGGGAGGCGTCTTTCCGTAATGGGTAATCGGAGACATCGCCGCCTGGGCGGCGCTGATCGAGATGAACGAGCCTAAAGCGGCAGCGGCCGCACATCCCGTTAATTTAAGGATAAACATGGCGTCGCCTTTCGTCTGCTCGCCTCCTCATGAAACGAGCTTTGGCGGCTACAACACCTCCTCACAAGACATTGTTCCGGACCTTTTTGCGCCCGCCAAAAAGCCCTGAAAACGCCTCTATGTGTCGAAGCGAGCTGACGTCCTATGAGCGGGGATGGAACGGAAAACGATCCTGGGAGGGCTGGCAATCACGAGCGCGGGCGCTGGTCACCGGCGCGTCGCCGGGCATAGGCGCGGCCTTCGCCGAAGGTCTCGCCGCGATGGATACAATTTGATCCTCGTGGCGCGGCGGGCGGCATCTGCAACGAAGCAGAGTCCTTGATTATGGTCAGGTCGGGGAAGGTCTTGGGTTTACCTGTCAGTCTGATCAGGAAGGCTTAACCTGCTGGGAAGAAAACAGTCTGACATTCAAATTTCGCAATGGACCTTGTCTTTGGTATTTGGCGGAGACGCCGCTTGGGCGATCCTAAGTAACCGATGGGGCGATCTTTCGGACGACATACGGTATTTGCCCCTGAGACGGGTCCAATTCCGGTTGCGATTATATTCACCGAGAGCGTCGATGACGCGAAGATAAGGCTGCGGCGGAGTTGGAATTGATCGCGAGACCTTCGACGGGACATGTTTCGTGATGAAAGGCCCCGATTCGGATGCTACATAACGAGATTGTCGGTCATTGGTACGATCTCCGGAACATGTCATAACTCAGCAAATAAATCAGCGGCGTGTCCTTAAGCGCAGCACTCATGCCATCTGGTTTCTTAAGAAGGCGCGGCGCATCCTTGTCTTTCGCCAACCACGGCAGTCGTGATTCGATGGTTTTGGTGACCGGATCGTCCGTAATTTCCATGGTGACGCTCTTCAGCTTCACGCCAGGGCCAAAACTCGCAGCGAGATCGGCCGGGTCGACACGCTCCACGGTCGTTTGATCCTTTGGATCGCGAAAACGGACCAGCATGGGCAAATGGTCCGAAGCAATCTCAGTTTTGGGTTTGACGCGATTCAGCTCGTCCAGATAAGACGCGAATTCGGCGCTCGATCCGTCATGGTCGCGATACTGCCCTCGATAGTCCGACTCGCGGAACTGCAAACCATATGGGCCGGTACGACCCGCAGAAAGGCTCCGCTCACTGACGAGCACAGCGACCAAAAGTCCTCGCGCGCCGAGATCAACCGTCGTCGCCTCGCCGAGGACGGCCGTCGTGATGCCCCAGCCTTGCGCCTTGGTCAGGCCGCCCGGAAATCTTATTACCATCTGGACAACGCTGGAGCCGGAGCGCTCACCTTCCGGCGTATCGACGACAAGCGTCAGCCGATAGTGAATCGTCCGCGCTCCGGTCGTACTGCCATCAAGAATCAACCAACCGAAAACCAGCACAATCGCGGCGATTATGGCAACGATGCTCAGACATCCTTTTCCTCCTTGGCTCATCGCCCTTTTCCTCCGCCGCCGCCGGCTGGCGCAAGTTATCCAAGTGTCTGTCGTTCGATTTTGGCCCTAACAGTTTCAAACGAAAGCTTTGAGTCCGCAGGATTGTTGGCAGAGGCGGTCTGATTCAGGACGTTCCTTAGAAGCGGAAGGCTCTCCTCGTTCTTTGACTCAATACCTACTTCAATTAAATAGGGATCGGCATACATCGGGAGCTTGCTTAGGACTTTCGTTTCACTCTTCAGACCTCGGTCTCCTAAGGCCCAAATAAATATGGCTGTAAACGCCTCCAATCAAAAACAAGATCGCCAAAGCGACGCCAGCGCCGGCGCCTAGGTTTTTCGTCCAGTCCTTGAAGCCAATGAAATCCACCGTTGATGAGCCAGCGAGATATATGACGGCGGCGACAACAATCAGGGCTAACATTGCCCAGGAGAGACAATTGGTCGGAAACGTTACCCATGTCTCCGGAATGGACACTGAAAGGGTGGCGTCCCGAACAGGATTCGAACCTGTGACCTACGGTTTAGGAAACCGTTGCTCTATCCTGCTGAGCTACCGGGACTTACTATTGATATTATTAAACAATCGAGAGATTTAGGCGACCTCAAACCTCTGCCTTGTGCCGCCATCGCCCCCGCGATGGTGTTTGGCACATAAGGCTTCCTCCGGCGTCAGATACCGCAAGTAGACCTCGGTTGTCATCACGCTCGTATGGCCGAGATGAAGTTGTAAATCGTGGATCGACCCGCGCCTCGCTTTCAAGAAGTCGACCGCGAAACGATGACGCAAGCGTTAACGCGGAACGGTCGAAAGTCACGCCGCTCTTTGGCAGCGGACTTCGCGGCCCGCGCAACACACCGCCGGAACAGCCCAGCAACGCCCGCATATCCCCCGCCACGATCCCCAAGCGGCCCGAAATTTCCAGATGATTCGCGGCGTCGCGATCGAACGAAGATCGGAGTGGGGAAACGCCTTGCTTAAAGCACGAAAAGCAGCGTCCTCATTTTGTAGCGCGAACCTCGTCCGCAGATAGAAAAATAGTTCATTCATAAAAGCGACTTCCCCACGAATCGCTCAGAAGGGGGCGGGTCACTGAGCATACGAATCGGGTCGTTGCAATGCGGGCAACGCTCGACTCGAAAGAAGGGACGTTAGCGATCCCAAGCAACGCCAGGACCGGCGAATCCAGCGCGGCCGTCAAAGCCGGCGGAATCGTTGATGACGCGCTTGTCTTTCTCGATATGAGTTTCCACGGCGGCGGCGATAGCGCGACCATCAAGCGTGACGCAAATTGACACGCCCTTTCGGCTTGGCTAATTCAGTAGGCGTGGGGACCGCGATCTCCCCATGAGGCGACATGCCGAAGC
>JASLHV010000568.1 GCA_030153205.1 Roseiarcus sp.
AAAATGGCGACAGCGGCGGGAGAAAGTTTATCGGAAATGAGTACGCGAGGCATGGGGACATCCTTTAAAAGGCCGTTGCGCCCCTCCCCCTTGCGGGGAAGGCTTCATCGCGAAGTGATGACGGATCAGCGGAGTCGAGCGGAACGAAAATTGCAGCTTGGAACTTGAGGAGCATCGCTTCCCCGCGAGGGGAAGGGAGACGTTCAAGCCGCTTTGGCGAGCTTGGCTTTTTCCTCGCCGAAGGCGAAATCGAGCCACGGCGTCAGCGCCTCGAGATCGGTTGTCTCGATGGTTGCGCCACACCAGATACGCAGGCCTGGCGGCGCGTCGCGGTACGAACCAATGTCGAGGGCGACCTTTTCCTTCTCGAGGAGGCTCGCGAGGCTTTTAGCGAAAGCCGCTTGCGCGTCGGCCGCCAAGGAGACGACGCTGGGATCGACGACTTTGAGGCAGACGCTGGTGTTCGAGCGCGCCGACGGATTGGCCGCTAGGAAATCAATCCATGGGGTCTTGGCGACCCAGTCGGCAATGACCTTGGCGTTAGCGTCAGCGCGCGCGATCAAGGCCTTCAACCCGCCGAGACCCTTCGCCCATTGCAACGCGTCGATATAATCCTCGACGCAGAGCATTGAGGGCGTGTTGATAGTCTCGCCTTCGAAAATACCTTCGATGAGCTTGCCGCCCTTGGTCATACGGAAGACCTTCGGCAGCGGCCAGGCCGGCTTGTACGTCTCAAGCCGCTCGACCGCGCGCGGGCTGAGCACCAGCATGCCATGCGCCGCTTCGCCGCCGAGCGCCTTCTGCCAAGAGAAGGTCACGACGTCGAGCTTGTCCCAATCGAGCTTCTGCGCGAAAGCGGCTGATGTTGCGTCGCAGATGGTCAAGCCCTTGCGATCGGCCTTGATCCAGTCGCCGTTCGGAACCCGAGCGCCAGACGTCGTGCCGTTCCAGGTGAAGACGACGTCATTGTCGAAATTGACTTGGGTCAGATCCGGCAAGTCGCCATAGCCCGCTTTCAAGGTACGGGAATCTTTGATTTTCAATTCCTTGACGATATCGGAGACCCAGCCTTCGCCGAAGCTCTCCCAGGCCAGGACGTCGACGCCGCGCGCGCCGAGCAGCGACCACAAAGCCATTTCGACCGCGCCGGTGTCCGAGCCGGGCGTGATGCCGATGCGATAATCGGCCGGAACTTGCAGCACTTCGCGCGTCAAGTCGATCGCGAGTTTCAGCTTGGCTTTGCCGAGCTTGGCGCGATGCGAACGTCCGAGCGCTGCGTCTTTGAGGGCTTCGGGGGTCCAGCCGGGCCGTTTGGCGCAGGGGCCGGAAGAAAAACGCGCGTTCTTCGGCCGCGCAGCCGGTGCATTCGCCATCTTAAGCCATCCTTTCAGATGGGCGCCTCTCGTTGGGGAGAGGTGTCCCGCTGATGGCGATACGCGAATTAGGCCCTCATGGTCAAGCGGTTTTGCTAAAGGGCCGTTTCGGCTTGGTTAGCGACTCGTTCAAACATTTCCCGAGATGGACGTACCATGCATCGGTTGCTGGGGCTTCAAAGAAACAGCTCAACCCGTCTTTCGTCGCGATGCGCGAAACGTTTCATCGATTCGCGATTGCCATCCTGGCCCTTTCGCTTTGAAGGCCTCGATGACGTCGCGGCTCAAACGGATGGAGATAGCCGTGGCCCGGTTCAAATTTTTTGATTCTTTTTGGCATCTTCAAAAATTAGAGAATCGCTTGGTCTCTTCCCAGAGACTATCCCCGCAAATTGCATATACGAATAAATAAGGAAAGCAATTTTGTATATACGAAAGACTATGCAGGTCGCCAAAATTCAGAAAATTACGCCCGCTTCTTCCGCCTACCGCGTCCAGGACCGCTGAGTCCGCCATTGGGCGGCGTCTTCAGAGCCGCAATACCTGACGCCGGCTCGTAGCGTTCGTACCTTACGCCAGTGAAGAAAACAATCTCGCCTCCCTCGGATCGCCGAGGCGCCTCCGTTTGAGGCGTGGCGTTCGACCGGAGTCGAAACATCACCAAATCGCCCATGGACCCAGTCTCCCGAGGCGACGTTCCCCTAAGTGCGACGCCTCGTCGAGAAGTTAATGCGTGTGAAGGTTAACGATCGGTCAATGTGCGTTGGTTATTGTCGTGAAGACGAATTATCCTTAACGGAGATCAGCGCCTGTGTCCTTTCCAACACATACGCGCCTTCCCTTTATTTCTTCGCTGATGGGGCGGCGAGACGCGGAATCCCGGCGTGTTCTGCTTCGTATCTCGACCGACGAATTCGTTAGTGATTCGGCGCCGACTCCCGAATCGGTCGCCGCCTACGCCAAGGAAGCGCTCCCCCTGATTCTCGAATGCGACCCGGCGACGCGCCTCATTGTCGCTCGCAAGATTGGGCTGCGCCGCGAAACGCCGCCGGTCTTATTGAACGCGATCCTCGAATGCGGCGGCGATGCGGCGTTGTTCCTTCTTGAACGCGCCGACACGATCTCGCGCGAGCGCCTGATCGCCGCGGCGAGCGGCCAAGCGCCGCAAGCTTGCGCCGTGGCGGAACGTAACGATCTCGACGGTGAATTGGTCGCCGTTCTTGCGGCCCATCCAGCGCAAGAAGTCGCGCTCACGTTGGCGGGCAATCCGACAGCGGCGATTGGCGGCGACGTTCTCGCCAGCCTCGCGCGCCGCGCTCATGGCGATGAAAAACTCGCGCAAGTTTTGCTCGCTCGCCCCGCAGCTCCCCTCGATCTCGCCGCTCTCTTTCTTTACGCTTCGTCGTCCCAACGCGCCGCGATGCTGATCTCCGCACAACGGGCGGAACTCGCCAAGCCCGCTTCCACAGCGACCCGTAGCGCCCTCGAAGGCGCTGCGGCGAAGCTCGAGCGTCACGCTTTGGCGCGTCAGCCGGCCCTATTCGTCGCGACTCTCGCCCAAGCGCTAGGATGCGAGCTCGAACTTGCTGAACGCATTGTAGCTGAGCCGTCGGGCGAGCCGCTCGTTGTCGCGCTTGCCGCGCTGGGCGCGCCAGAGGACGCCGCCATGCGAATACTGCTTCTCGGCGACGCCGTGAGCCTCGACTATAAACGGCTCGGCGCCCTTACGCGCCTGAAGGACGCGCTGCACCCCGCGGCCGCGCGCCGCATCATCGCCGCCATCGCCGGAGCAAGAGCCGCCCCCAACGTCGTCGTCGATCCGGCCCTGGATCCAACCGCCGCGCCGACGCCAAGTCGCGCCGGCGTCACGCAGGCCGACGCGCCACGAATCCTGCGTCGCCGTCGCGCGTTGCAGATCGCCCTTGGCCGACGGCGCGAAGTTTAGTCCGTCGCCGCGCTCAATTCGCGGAAGACAAATTCACCACGCCGCCGATTGTCACGTCGCGGTCGGCCGGCCATTTCAGCCGATAGGCAAGGCGCACGTCCTTGCTTTCGCCGGGCTGCAGATCAAGCGTCCAGCTCATGACGCCGCGCTTGTCGCCGACTTGCTTTTCGGTCGGCGCCGTCGTCGTCGGCAAGAGCTCCGCCGTGATCGCAGTGTTCTCCGAATAAGGCAATTGATCAATCACTTGTATCTTGACCGGAAAGTCGTGCAGGTTCTTAAGCGTTGTCTTGAATTCGCGCGTCTCGATCTTCGCCTGATTGTACCAAGTCGGCTCGTTCTCCTTGCGATTGACCGGCGCGCGGGTCACTTTGATCTTGTCGTCGGCGCCGAAGCCGAGATCGACGCCGTCGCCCGGCGCGACAAAGCCGACACGTCCACGGCCGATGAACATATCGTCGCGATGGAGCGCGACCTCGCCTGCGAGCAAGGGCGCATCGCCATCGTCCGTAACATGCGCTTCGAGATAAGCCGTTTGATCGAGCCCGGGCGCAGTCTTCACAAGGACAGTCGCGGGCGCGTCGGCGCGCGCCAGCAGGAAGGATTTCTGGGCGCCGTCGGCGGCGAGCGTGACCCGGCCTGGAACTTTGAACTCCGCGCTATAGGCGCTGCTTTGGCCTTGAGCCACGATCTCGACAGCGTCCTTCGGGGCGTCCGCGGCTTCGGTTGCTTTCATCCCGCCCATTGCAGGCGCCGCTGGGGCCATCAGGTTGCGCTGCGCCTTCGGCTCAGGCACGGCCGCCATTGGAACCGGCGGCTGCCAAAAATCGATTTTGACAGCGCGCACATCGGGCGCGTCCGCCGAACCCGCGGCCCGCGCCGTCGATACGGTCAGCGCGACATCGCTCCAGTCCTCGCCAGTGCGCTGCGAGAGAAGCGCCCGCCGTGCTAAGGAGATCGCCTTAGCGCCATTGGTCTGAAGCGAAGCGTCATAGGCCGGGACCCACCCGGCGCCGCCGATACGGTACGAGAGCGTGATCTTGGCGTGAGTCGCGGTGGGCGACGAGAGCGCGACGCTGGCGATACGGCGCGGCTCGGCCGTCGGCGAGGGGCGCTGGCGCTGCCCCTCGAGCGCTTTGATCTCTTCATCGAGCGCCTTCTCCCGGGCCTCGGCCGGACGTAGTTCTTCGCCGAGTTTGGCGAGCGCATTTCCGACCGCGTCCCAGGCGACGCTCCATTGATTGACGTCAATCGGCTTTGTGTCGAGGGTCAGTTTCTCTGGCGTCGCCTTTGAATAGTTCAAGATCATCGCGCGTTTGCTACGCAACGCTTCGATCTGAAAACGTACAGTTTCGCGTTCTTCCTGGAGGCTCGCCAATTTGGTTTCGAGCGCGCTATCTGGCGTCTTCGCGGCGGCCGGCGCGATATTGGCGTCGACGGAGCCGATCGCAATCTTGTTGTCGCCTGCGCCTGAAACGCGTAGAGACGCCGGATCCAGCGCCAGCGGCAAATCCTTGAAAGCGAGGACACTATCGCCGGCGGGAAGGTCTACCGTCGCGAGCCGTGTGATAACAGCGGCGTCTGGATAGACCGTGACCGCGTCGATTGTCGAAGCCGCCTCGATCTCGCCAGCAAGCGCCGGGACGGCTGAAAGAAGGGCAATGAGGGAAGAAGCGACGAAGGGCAAAGAAACAGTCGCGACGATGGAGCGCATGGGGCTTCCTTGATATAGATCGAGAACGGCGCGATTGTCGGGTCTAATTCGGCGAAACAGCGCCGCCATTATGGCGAGCCTGCGGCCCGCAATGCCGGCCGACCGCCTTACGGGATGAGCGCTTGCCGGTCCGCAGTGGATCGGCGACAAGCGGGGCGGCGGGACCAAGGCCGCTGCGATCGGCCGAGGACGCATCCATTGACTTAGAGGATCGAGGCAGACGATGGATATTCACGCGCGCGTCGGAGAGATCACCCAACGGATCGTCAAGCGCAGCCGCGACAGCCGGCGTCGCTATCTCGACCAAGTCGAGGCTTACGGCGCCAAAACTCTGCCGAGGAAGCGCCTCGGCTGCGCCAATTTCGCCCATGGCTTCGCTGCCTGCGGTCCGCAGGACAAACAAGCCTTGCGCGATGGCGAAGGACCGAACCTCGCGATCGTCACGACTTATAACGACATGTTGTCGGCGCATCAGCCCTTCGAGCGCTTTCCGGAAATTATCAAGCGTATCGCCAGAGAGGCTGGCGGAACGGCACAGGTCGCCGGCGGCGCGCCGGCGATGTGCGACGGCGTCACCCAAGGCGAAGCCGGCATGGAGCTCTCGCTCTTTTCGCGCGACGTCATTGCTCTTTCCACCGCCGTCGCGCTGTCGCACCAAATGTTCGACGCCGCGGTGTATCTCGGCGTCTGCGACAAGATTGTTCCTGGCCTCCTGATA
>JASLHV010000406.1 GCA_030153205.1 Roseiarcus sp.
GCAGCCACAAGCGCCAACCACTATGGTCGCGCCGCTTCGCAGGCCGGTTTGGACGCTCGGGGCGATTGGGGCGTAGCCAAGCGGTAAGGCAGCGGATTTTGATTCCGCCATACGGAGGTTCGAATCCTCCCGCCCCAGCCACGCATTCTGAGGTCACCAGACTTTCGGCGCCCTACCCGTAAAACCTCGCTTTTCTCGCGCGGTGTGCTCTTTCTGAGAGACTGGCCAGACTCGAAATCTGTCGACTTGACCGCCGGTTCTGGCACTCGGTCTGAGGACGGCATATTCCAATGTCCGGAATCCAAGTACCTGGTTTCGCCGAGACCGGTTCGAAATGCGTCGAGACTTGGTTCGATTTAACGACGAAACAGTTCCGTTAGGATTGAATTTCGTCGGCTTCGCTGAGACGAGCTGACGCCGAGTGAGCGTGCCACAGGGAGCGAAGCGTGTTCGCCGCGCACTCCTGCAGCCACATGACCTGCTCCCCGCAAGGTCCCTCAGTTGAAATGAGAGTCCGTCAATTGGAGACGGACAATGAAGAAGAACGGGTTCACGGAAGAGCAGATCATCGCGGTTTTACGTGAGCAAGAGACTGGGTCGGCAACCGCGGAGGTCTCCCGACGGCACGGGATCAGCGAGCAAACTTTTTATCGCTGGAAGGCCAGATATGGCGGCATGACGCCCTCCGACGCGCAGAAGCTGAAAGGCCTGGAGGACGATAATCGTCGGCTGAAGAAGCTGCTCGCGGAAGCCATGCTGCACGTTTCAGCGCTCGAGGACATCCTGGGAAAAAACTGACCGAGCCTGCGGCGCGCCGATCGGCCGCGCTCCGTCTGATAGCGGAGCGTGGTTATTCGCAACGGCGGGCCTGCAGACTCATTGAGGTTGATCCCAAAACGGTTCGGCGCGAGCCGGTTGCCGACGCGCCCGAGATACGTGAGCGCTTGCGGGCGCTCGCCGCGGTTCGTCGTCGCTTCGGCTATCGACGGCTCGGTTTGCTCCTCGAGCGCGAGAACATCGTCACCAACGCGAAGAAACTGTTGCGGCTCTATCGCGAGGAAGGTCTGTCGGTGCGCCGCCGGCGCGGCCGCAAGCGCGCCACCGGAACGCGGGCGCCAATGGCGTTGCCGCACGGCCCAAACCAGCGCTGGAGCCTCCACTTTGTCTCCGATGCGCTATCCTGGGGCAGCAAATTCCGCGTGCTCGCGATTGTGGACGAACTTCACCCGAGAGGCTCTGGCGTTGGTCGTCGACACGTCCATCGGCGGACAGCGGGTGGCGCGCGAACTCGACGCGCTGATCACCATGCGCGGGCGACCGTCGATGATCGTCAGCGACAATGGTACGGAACTTACCAGCCGCGCGATCCTGGAATGGACGAACAAGGCCCGCCTCGAATGGCATTACATCGCGCCCGGCAAGCCGACACGGAACGCCTTCGTCGAAAGCTCCAACGGTCGATTCCGCGATGAATGCCTGAACGAAGAAGTCTTCGCTTCGCTCGCCGAGGCCCGGTTTCTGATCGAGGGCTGGCGCCGCGACTACAACGGCGTCCGTCCGCACTCAGCCCACCGCGGCCTCACCCCCAACCAAGCACTCATCCAATCCGCGGGCGATCGCCGAGACAGTATAAAGCCCGAGGACTCTCACAATGAATGAGGGATCAAAAGGGAGCAGGTCAGTCAGACGGATTCACGAGAGTTTAGACGCTCACTCCGTTATTGCGAGGAGCCGTGTCCACTTTTCGCCGCGGCGTTTTGGCAAAGCCGAAGAAGATCGGCGTCAAATTGGTCCGGGTGCGAGACGATGTATGAGCATTGGCTTTTCTTGCGCGGGGCGCCTGTCGGCTCAATGCCCAACCACCATTGACATAAGCTATTGCAGTGTAGTCCGTTGTAGATCACGTCATCCGCGAAAGCCGGATCGCCGAGACACAGAATTACACTCCCACATGCGATCAGTCGCGCAACCATGGCAGACTTCTTTGCACCAGAGCCTAAGAATTGTGAACTGCCAATCCCGCGCACCCGCGACGGAGACCCTTTCCGCCGCTCGCGAACTTTTCGTAGGAGAGATAAATGAGGGGGATCGGTATCGCATACATAGTCGCCGCGCTTAGCGTGTCAGTGGCTACCGCCGGCAATCACAACAATAACGACATGGGCGGACATTCCGTCGAAGCCGTTGCTGACTGCTACAATCCGACGGCGCATTTTGACCTCGGCTCGCCTCATCTGGAGAAAGCCATACGCGTTGCCAAAAACGGAACCTGTAACTCAACCATGAGAGGCTCGGTCGTGTCGGATTTTCGCGTCGCGCAACGGCCTGAGCACGGCGTCGTGGGACAACTAGTCTCTGGCGTGTTTACTGGTTGGGCGTATCGACCCGCCGACAACTACGTGGGGAACGACCACTTTGTCCTTTCATTCACTATTGCCGATCAAAGGCACAATTCCCTGAATGTCGACGAGAGCGTCAGCGTTGAAGTGGTCGACTCAAAGTAGCGTTTGCTAGACCCCAATTGCTTCGGTGCGATAGTATTAAGGATCAATGCCCTCAGCCGCCGCGCGGCTCGA
>JASLHV010000472.1 GCA_030153205.1 Roseiarcus sp.
ATAACTTCCCCACTAACGTCCGCTTCTAAAAAAGGCGAGACTAAATTTGAGTCTGTTACTGGCCCATCGCGAGCAATTTCTCATCGGGACCTGACGTCAGCTTTCGGGGCGAAGCGGAAGTGGGCCGCGCGGCAGAGCCCGCCGCCTCGGCCGAAAATGACCCCAATGTATGGTCCGGCCGTGCGTAGCAAGAAGATTTTGAAGAGCTGGCGGTCGGCGGTCTTGCATCAATGTATCCGGCCTTATGTTGGAGCGTCGTGCTCCGGGCCGTCATGGATATCAGCGCGCCTGCGATCTCATTAGCGGACAGGCCTCAAGCGGGCCATTAGGGTCACCAGTGTTCGCGTGCGCCGGGAAGACCGAACCTCCATCTCGTCTCATCTTCTCGCAGACCTTGGCGGGTAAAATTACTCGACTATTTGCCAATGATTAGGCCACTTGGAGCTTGTTCGCCTCGAAGTCTCGACCACGAGCTAGCACGCTCCAGGCGATACGCGCGAGCTTGTTGGCAAGCGCGATCGCAAGCACGTTACGGTGCAGTCGCTTCTTGGCGGCTTCGATCCAGGGCTTGAGCCCGTGGCCTTGCCATTTGTTCGGGCTTACCTTCACAAGCGTGACCCAGGCTGCTTGCACGAATAGGACGCGCAGATAGCGATTGCCACGCTTCGATATGCTGCCGAGAATGGTGCGATCTCCAGTGGAGATCTGCTTGGGCACGAGACCCAGCCAGGCGGCGAAGTCGCGCCCCTTGGAAAACCCGTCGCCGGTGCCGATCGCAGCGACCATGGCGCTGGAGATGATCGGCCCAATGCCAGGAACGCTCATCAGCCGAACGCACGCGGGATCGCGGCGGGCAAGCTCTTCGATCTCGTTGGATAGCTCCTCGATGCGCTGATCGAGCCAGCGCCAATCCCCAGCCAGACCTTCAATGGCGCGCGCCATGCGGGGTGAGAGCACGTCGGGCGGCGTGGCGAGAAGGCGTGGCAATTCTGTTCGCAAGAAGCGTTGTCCCTGCCGTACTGCGATGCCGCGCTCCAGCAAAAAGGCGCGGATTTGATTGATAATGCCAGTGCGTTGGCTGACCAATCGCTCACGCACACGATGCAGCGCCTGCAAGTCGAGCTGGTCGGCGGTCTTTGTGGTCACAAACTTCATCGTTGGACGTTGCACCGCCTCGGCAATCGCCTCCGCGTCGCGGAAATCATTCTTCTGCCCCTTGGAATATGGCCGTACGTACTTCGCCGGCATCAGTCTGGCATCGTGGCCGAAAGCTTTGAGTTTCCGACTGAGATGATGCGCTCCGACGCAGGCCTCCATTCCGATCAGGCACGGCGGCATATTCGCAAAACGAGCCTCTACTTGGTTGCGCGACCACTTCTGACGCAACACGATCGCACCGCGATCATCGAGAGCTACAACGTGGAACGAGTTCTTCCCAATATCGACACCAACTACGGCGATCGCATTCTGTGCTGCTGTTCCGGACATTGCGTGCTCCTTGTCTGGGCGCCCCTGGCCAGCTTATCGCTGGCGGGGCAGGAGCACGGCCGGACCATCCCATTAGGAGACATCCACTCGAGCACAACCCCACAGTGGCCGGCGACTCCGACGCGGTGCTGGCGAAGCCACATCGAGTCGCTCAACCTAATCCGGAGGATTTACGCGGGCTTGGCTAATCAGGAGCCACGGCTGTTGTCGGCACCGATCTTAGGCAGCAATAGCCCGTTGGGCGGCTAGATCAGCCAATCGTGGAGGCGGAGATCGCGCATGAATGACGAGGCTTTGTGCAGGTAGTTTTTCTTCGGGGGGCGCCGGCGCAACCGGAGGTTCGGCGCTAGCGCTCCTCCTTCCAGTCGCCCAAATGCTTGTAAGCAAAGCCCCTGTCGATGAGAACGCCGAAGCATTCACAGTCGTCGCGTCGAGACCAGCAGTGAACAACTTACGAATGAGGAGATCTCGCTCAACGCAGGCCGACAGATTGAAACGGACTGCCAGAAAGCGACCGGTCTGACGAACGACAGTTGCCGCTACGAAGCCAACCTCGGTAACGAACACACGTACGTGATCTCCAACCTTGCACGCTAAGGCACGCTCCTCATCCGCAACGATGGCGACCCCTGAAAGCGATATATCTTTGGTACGTCCGGTTGACAAAGCACCGCTCGCTGAAAAAATCCAAATTGGTTGACTGAGATTGAACCGCTCTTCACCGCGACGAACCGGCGCCTGGAGCGCCATCATGCAAACAAGGAATAGCACGACAATATTGATCGCGCCCCAGAAGGCGACGATTGGAAGTAAGCCCGACTGGCCGATAATCCGCCATTCCGGTACGGCGTTGATCGCCAAACCACTGATCGTAAGAGCCATAAAAGTGGCGGCGGTCCAAAATATGCTCCCGTCGTAATCCGCTTTTCTTGCGCCGGCACCTTTCGGAGTCACCTTAAAAACATGACCAAAGGGTTTAGCAATGGTCATGAGGACCGTTGGCAATATCCTGAAACTTTGGAAGGTGCCGTGCACCTGGGCCGCAAACGGAAAATACTGTCGCGGCGCAAATGCCCAAATGCCCCCAGCGACGGAAAGCACCATTGGCAATTGATAGTACAAAACGGCTTCC
>JASLHV010000528.1 GCA_030153205.1 Roseiarcus sp.
TTGCAGTCGCGGGCGATTCGGGCGCGACTCCAATCCCCCTTCCCTCGGGCGCGGTGTCGGCGGGTCCAGGCGGGATGGGCCTCCCTGCTATTGTCGGCGCCGCTATCGAAGCGATGGCCGGCGCCACGCAGGCGCTTGACAGATTGACTCTCGCCAATGGTCATTTCGAGATCGACAATGAGGCCACGAAGCGGTCAGTTGTCTACAATGATTTCGCGGTCGTCTTCGACCATTCGGGTTCAAACGCGCGGGCGACGCTTTCGGCGACCGGTCCGGCGGGACCGTGGAAAATCTCGGCGCAGGCTGCGGAGGGCGCTGTCCGGACTCTGTCCATCCAGGCGCACGATCTGAGCCTTGCCGACCTCCAGGCGTTCGACAAGAAACCTCCGCCAGTGACCGCGGAGGGCCCGGTTGCGATCGAACTCGACGCTGAACTCGCGCCCGACTCGGCGCTGCGTGCGTTCAAGGCCCGGTTTACCATCGGCGCCGGACTCGTGCGCATCGACAACCCCGACGCCGCGCCATTCTTCATCGACGAGGCGAGTGGCGCGATCGCCTGGGATGAAGACGCGCGGCGGTTCCGCATCGACAGACTTCAGGTTCTTGCCGGATTGACCCATGTCGAGATGCAAGGCTGGCTGGCGAGCCCTAGCGACACCGCAAGGACCTGGACGACGCATCTCGAGTCGCGCAATGCGCAATTCGGTCCAGAACAACCTGGAGCCAACCCGGTCGCCATCGAATCCGTCGTCTTCGACGCCCACTTCCTGGAGCCGACTTCCCAGTTCATCCTCGACGGCTTCACCGCACGCGGGCCGACCGTCGACGTTGCGGTCAAAGCGGAGACCACGCCGGACGGCGACGGCGCTTCACTCAAGCTCAGCATCGACGCGGCCCCGAGCGCCACGGCCGATCTCATTCGTCTGTGGCCGCAATTCATCAATCCCGACGTCCGTCAATGGTGCGCCGAGCATCTGCACGGCGGACGGCTTCAGGGGTCGCTGAAGGCCGATTGGACCGCCGCTGATCTTGACGCGATGGCGCATAAGCGCGGCCTGCCGCGCGAAAGCCTGCACGGCGAGTTCGCAACCCGCGACGTCGGCGTCGATCTGCTGCCTGGCTTGCCGATTATGATGAGCGATGAGGGCACGGGATCGTTCACGGGTCATGAGTTCACCGTCTCGGGCAACCATGCGACCATGACACTTTCGCCGTCGCGGCGGGTGCAGGCGAACGATCTCTCTTTCACGGTTCCGGATATTACGCCCAGAGCCATCGTCGACGCCTCCTCGAAGGCGCATATGATGGGAACGGCGGACTCGCTTGCCGATCTCTTGATGCGCGAACCCTTGCGTCGCCAGGCGGGCCTTACGCTCGATCCCTCGACCGTCAAAGGTCAAGCGGAGGGCGACCTTGTCCTCGCTCTCAAGCTGGGCAAAACCGCGCGCCCCGAGGACACGAAGTTCCACGCTGGCGGGACGCTCGACAATCTCCAGATCGAGAAGTTTCTCGCCGACGAAAAGCTCGAATCGGCGACGGCAACGTTCGAGGCGGATCGGGATTCGCTGAAGATTGAGGGCGATGGGCAAGTTCTCGGATCCGCAACACATGTCGAGGTGGCGCGCGCTCCCGGCGAGGAAGGGTCGGCGACTATAACATTCGCGCTCGACGCGGCCGCGCGGGCCAGGCGCGGCATCAATATAGGCTCCTGGCTCACTGGATCGCTGCCCATCAAGCTCAAGGCGCCTCTGACGCGCGCCAATGCCGAGGTCGAAATCGATCTCACCCCCGCGGGCATCGACAATTTTGTCCCGGGACTCTCAAAGCCGGCGGGAAAGCCCGGCAAGATGACGTTTCTCGTCAAGCCCAATCCGGAGGGCGCTTCGCTCAGCAACGTCGTCATCGACCTCGGGGTGCCGGAGTTCAGGGGATCGGCTCAAATGGATTCCGCGGGCGGCGTGGCCAGCGCCACGATGACGCAGGCGCGCATCGCAGCCGGAGACGATTTCAAGGTCGATGTCGTCAATGGCGCGACTTCGATGAAAATTTCGGCGCGCGGCGCTTCGCTTGATGGCCGCGCCTTCGTGAAATCGATCTTTGAGGGCGGCTCTTCCGGACAAACCGCTGCGAAGGATTTCGACCTCGACGCCAAGATTACGAGCGTCATCGGGTCCAACAAGCAGACGATCTCGAACATGGAGCTCAGTGCGTCGCGGCGCGCCGGCGAAACACACCTCGGAACCTTGCGCGGAAGAATCGGCGCAGGCGCGGTGGTGGCGACCGGAAGCGGCGGCGAAACGCGGATCGCGACGTCCGACGCCGGCGCGCTTGTCCGTTTCGCCAATCTTTATTCGCATCTCGAAGGCGGCGATCTCAGTCTGCTTCTCCGCTCTCGAGGCGACGTGAGCGCCGGCGAGGCCACGCTCACCGATTTCGTCCTGCGCGATGAACCGGCGTTTCGCCAGCTGGTCAGCGCTGCGCCGCAGCGTTCACCCGATGGCGGAGCCGCTCACGTCGATGCGGCGCGCGTGAATTTCGAGAAGATGACGGCGACCTTTGAGCGCAGCCCAGGCAAGCTCGCGATTCAAGACGCGGTTATCTACAATCCTAACGTCGGACTCACTGCGCAAGGCGGGATTGATTTTCAGCATAACCAGGTCGACCTCAGCGGCTCCTTCGTGCCTGCTTACTCGGTGAACACCATGCTGACCAAGATCCCGCTTGTCGGGCTCTTGCTGAGCGGCGGGGAAAACGGCGGTGTCTTTGGCATCAACTATCGGGTGCATGGCTCGATGAGCGACCCCGCAGTCAGCGTCAATCCGCTGTCGGCGATCGCGCCCGGCATCTTCCATCGGATCCTCAGCGCCATCGACGGGACCACGTCCCGGGGCGCAGCTCGTGCGCCGGCGCAGACCGGCGAGACTGTGACGCGCCGGCCGGCCCGTTAGGTTACACCGCTCGCAGAAGAGCGTGCTTCTTTTGGCCGAGCCAAGGCTTGACGATGCCCCCGGCTTTCAATGCTTCGCGTGCGGTGA
>JASLHV010000546.1 GCA_030153205.1 Roseiarcus sp.
GAGCTCGGCGGCGTAAGAGATTTCGGCGGGCAGACGCAGCGTCTCGTTCAAGGTTCTGTCTCCGGCTTGAGAGCGGCATTGAAAATCAGCAGCGAGAGTTTCGGATCGGCTGAGGAAAGGCCCATAGCGCTCAGGCGCGCGACAAGCGCCTCGGCCGCCGTAGACGAGGCCAAAAGGCCGAGGCGAACCAGCGCGGCCTCCACATTCACATGGAGAGCGAAGCGCTCGATTTGTTCGCCAGACGCCGGTTCGATCGCCTGTTGCAAAGCCGCGAAGCTTGGCGAGCCGACAATAGCGGCGAGCGGCGCTTCGCCAAGCGCCCCTCCCATGAGCGCAAGGCTCGTCCCAAACATTTCCGCGTCGCGTTTCAAAATCTGCGGCAGCGCGGCGCGCCGATCTTTCGCGGGGAGCCGCCGAGACAGCGGATGCAGCCGCGCAAGCGGGAAATCACGGTTTTCCATCGCCTGTGCGAACAGCAAATGGACGGCGCGATCCGACCCGGTCGTAGCGATCATTTCTGCAAAGGCTTCGAGGTTGTCGGGCGCGCCAACGGGGGCCGTCTGGAGCACCGCATCTTCGGCCAGCCCAAACGCGCGGCAGAGGTTGGCGTAGCTGACGAGCGAAAACAATTCACGCCGGCGCTTTTCGCGCGGCTCAGCCTTGAGCGCTTCGATCGATAGGCGTCGGCGGCGGGACAGCCAACCCGTTGGGCCGACCTTCAAGGTCTCGGCAAGCTCCGCCCCGAGAGTCGCTTCCTCCGTAGGCTTTCCGAGCCTCGCCAGACAGGCGCGCGCCAAACTTTGGACGCGCTCCGCTCGATCGTTGACGAGGCTTTCAAGCAAGTCGGCGTCTCGATCGGACAATCGTTCTTCAAGCGCCTCGATCAATTTCACGCGGCGCTCGGCCGGCTCTGAAGACGCTTTCGCTGCGACGATTGCTCGCGCGGCGTCGGGATCTTCCCGGCGCAGCGCAACGAGCGCGATGCGGCGCATAGCGAAGGACCATTGATCGTACGTTTCGAGCGCAAATGGCGGAGGCGCCGGCTTATATTCGTCGCGCGCCCAATCGAGCCAAGGCGCGTAGGGATCGGGCGCCCAATCATCGCGCGGCGATGGCGTCCAGTCGCCGGGATGCAGGACGTAGCCGCGCGCGGCGACAAAATTGACCATAGCGCGCTCGATCGATCCTTTGTTCTTTTGCGCCGCCAGCATGCGTCGCATGCGCGGGCGAAGCGATTCTGGAAGCGTGGGAAGCGCGAGCTTCGGCAAAACCGGGCTCGGCGTGATCGGCGAAGCCGGCTCGGGACGAAACAGTACGGCCGTCGCATGACCGGCGAGCGCGACGAGCGCGCATTCGCCATCCGGTCCGGAGGCCGCTTCGCGCCACGCCGAAGGACAATGATTAAGCGCCGACCGGCCCGCCATCCAGGCGCTCCGTATCTCGTTCAGCGCGACGCCAAGGTCATGCATTGAAGTCGAGCCTTCCCCAATTCGTTTGCGCCGCGAGCGGGGAAAGACGCATGCCGTCCCAAAGGCCCATGGTCTCTTCCAGCACAGCGCCGAAGGCCAACGGCGGCGGTTGGTCGCGCAATGGCGCCGTCCAATGACCTTCTTTCGATCGCCACCAGGCGCCGCCCGAAGCGTCGCGACAAATTCGGCCTTCGGGCAGCAGCAACGGCGCTTCGATTCGCCAAGGCGCCGCGAGGAGGGCCTGGGCGTAGTCGGCGAAGGGCTCGGTCGGCGGATTTGGCCAATTTTCGCGGTTTTCCGGCGAAGGGTCCCGCGCGGCGATGACAGCGCGAAGCGGCGCGGCGCCGGGATAGTACGCAAGTTCGGCTGTGAAACGCTCACCAGGCTCAAAAGCGGCGCTACGGCGACCGGTCGAGGCGGGAAAGAAATCGAGCAATACAGCGAAGCGATGCTGGGCTTCTCGCAGGTTGAGAAGCCAGGTCGCCTGGCTGATTAGCCCGTCGCGCCGCGTCATGATCCGTTGACCGGCGACCTCCCATAGCGATGACACCCTCAGCGCCTTCGGGTCGGCGAGCACATCGTCGCGCGTTTCCGCGCCGATGACCTCCCGGCGCGTGTCCCCCGCGTCAGGCGCGTCACGCCAGGCGCGGGTCAAAAGTACGAGTTTGCCGAGTTCGGCGATGGCGGCGTCGATCCGCTCCTCACCGGGCAAGGCCAGGAGGCGCGATGGCATTTCGTCGATGCGGCCGGCCAGCGCGCCCGCCTTGGCGTCGACCAGGCGGGCGGCGATGCGTCGGCACCGGTCGTTGAGCGCGCCGAGAAAACCGGCGAGACCTGTTCGCAACTGATCGGCGATCCATGTATCGAGATCCTCGGTGGCGGCGTAGACGGAACGTCGTGTTTCCTCCGCGCGTTTCTGAGACGCCGCTCGCCGACGCGCTGCGGCTTCAAGATCGCTCTCGCTTGGCGGCGCCGCTGCGGCGTCGAGGCTTTTGTCGTTGTCCGAACGTGTCGGGCGCGGCGCATTTTTGCGCCGGCGACCCACCCAATCACCGACCCAATCGGCAAGGTCGGCCGGTTGAAAAGCCGCCTCGTCGTCGACGAACATCCACAGCAAAGCCAGTGCATGTTTGCAGGGGAATTTGCGCGACGGGCAGGTGCACTTCGTACCATGATCGTCAATATCCGCCGCGACGCGATACGGGTTCGCGCCTGAGCCTTGACATTCGGCCCAGATCAGAGCGCCGGAACGCGCTCTTAATGGCCATTTCGCCGGCTTCAATAAAGCCGACGCGGCCGCCAGCGCGCTCTGGTCGGGCGCCATAGATTCGATCGCGCTGCGTGTGAGCCCCATGCGCGGCGGTCCTTACTGAAAGAGGTTGAAGGGCGAAGCTATGCTTCGCCGGTCTATTATGAGGTTGAGGTCAATGGCAGCGTTCTGATGAAGGATGTTTGGCAAAAACCCGGACTTTGAAATATCGATTGTTCATGATATGTTCCAACGCGCGAGTCAAGCCCGAAAATGACGGGTCCGTGATCGTCCTGACGCAAGGAAGCCTTGCGGGCGCAAGCGGGCTTCGCCATTGCGCGCCGCCGATCTCTGACTATGTTGCACGGCGACCTCGTCCTTCCGGAGCCCCGATGCCTGACCTCTCCGCTTTCCCGATCGCTAAGCGTTGGCCTGCGCAATATCCCGATCGCCTTCAACTCTATTCGTTGCCGACGCCGAACGGCGTCAAAGCCTCGATCATGCTTGAAGAGATCGGCCTCCCCTATGAACCGCATTTGGTCGACATCGGAAAGAACGAGAGTTGGACGTCGGAATTCTTGTCGCTGAATCCAAATGGCAAAATTCCAGCGATCGTTGATCCGAACGGGCCGGACGGCAAGCCGCTCGGCCTTTTCGAGTCCGGCGCGATCCTGCTCTACCTCGCCGAAAAGACCGGCGAATTGCTGCCGAAAGAGTCCGCCCGACGTTACGAGACGATCCAATGGGTTTTTTTCCAGATGGCCTTTATCGGCCCCATGTTCGGCCAGCTCGGCTATTTCTTCAAATTCGCCGGCAAGGATATCCAAGACAAAAGGCCGCTCGAACGCTATCGCGCGGAGACGAAGCGTCTGCTCGGCGTTATCGAAACGCGTCTTGACGGCGCGCCTTGGATTATGGGCCATGAATTCACCATCGCCGATATTTCAATGCTCGGCTGGGTGCGCAATTTGGTTGGTTTTTATGGCGCGCGCGACCTTGTCGCCTTCGATCAGCTCGAGCGCGTGCCGGCATGGCTCGACCGCTGTTTGGCGCGGCCTGCGGTGCAGCGCGGCTTGGAAATACCGAAACGCGGCTAGCGCGGCGGAGAAGGGGATGCGCGAACGTACGTAAATGTCGGCGCGCGTCGCGGAGAAGGAGCGTTCCGCTTGGCTATGGCAAAGAAATCGACCGTCATTTACGGCATCAAAAATTGCGACACGATGACCAAAGCGCGCAAATGGTTGGACGGTCACAGCGTCGCCTATCGGTTTCATGACTATCGAGTCGATGGAATTGACAAATCTCGGCTTCAGACCTGGGTCGAAGCGCTTGGCTGGGAAAAAGTACTCAATCGCGCCAGCGCGACATTTCGTGAATTGCCGGCGCCGGCGAAAGAGGCTCTGAGCGAGTCGAAGGCCATCGCTCTGATGCTTGAACAGCCGACGATGATCAAACGTCC
Organism: Roseiarcus sp.; assembly: GCA_030153205.1. Lineage (GTDB taxonomy): Bacteria > Pseudomonadota > Alphaproteobacteria > Rhizobiales > Beijerinckiaceae > Roseiarcus. The sequence continues at coordinate 4,178 of JASLHV010000546.1, forward strand.
CGTTCTCGATGTCGCGGGGCAATTGCTGGTTGGATTCAAACCAGATGAATACAAAGCGGTTTTTCCGAACAAATGAAGTGGCGATGATAAGGGTTGTAGCGCTGATTCGGAACATTCGCGGGGTCTGATCAATTCGGATAAGCTGGCCTATCGAGACCGCTGGCGAGCCCCTCATGAGCTATGTCGATACAATTTTGGAGCCTGATGAGACGGTCGTTTACCGCACACGACCGTCGTGGACGCTCTACACGCCGGCCTTTTTGCTGGCTCTATGCGCTTTGATCGTCCTCGGCGTAGAATGGAACTATACCGGCGTCGAGGCCGTCAGCTTGACCATTGCGACGATTTTCGCGCTTCTTGCCTTAGCCAGTTTCTTGCGCGCTTGGTTTCGACGGATGACGACCGAGATCGCCGTCACCGACCGTCGCATCATCCTCAAACGAGGCTTCATCAGGCGTCATACCGTCGAGATGAACATGCAGAAGGTCGAAAGCGTCGACGTCGACCAGACTCTGGTCGGGCGAATATTCAACTATGGCGACGTCACCGTGCGCGGCACGGGTTCGACCTTCGAAACGCTTCGGATGATCGATGCGCCGATCAAGCTGCGCACATCCGTCACCGCGCGATGAGGGCTAAGCTCATCATGCTTTGCGTCGCGGTCGAAATCTACATGGCCCCTAACGCTTCAAGCGTCTGATCGATCGCGCCCGACGGAATACGGAAAAGGCCGGTGAATGGCTCGCTCATCACCAAGATCAGAAAGATCGCGCTTCCCACCGCGAAGGCGCCGAATGCGAGAGCGACAAGCGTAGTGGCGTTGAATCGCGACAGCATCCCATAGCCGCAAAACAGGATCAGCGCCCAAGAGATGACGACAAAAATCAATGGCCACGAAACCGGGCTGGCGAGTTGTAACGAAATGAGGATGCGAGTCTGTTCGATGACGCTGGCGTCGACAGCGGCCGTCCCTGCGAATTGACGTTGTGCCGGCGTTTGGGGATTGAGGCTGGCGACGGATATATCCAACTCGCGAAGATGCGACAGCGCGGGGACAATCGACGCATCCCTGCTTTGCAGACCGACGTTATTGCCCCAGATCATGTCGTGGACCGAATGCATACTCTGTTTGAGGCCGGCGCGAATGGAGGCTGTCTCGGGGCCGAATTCAGCAAGAGCAACATCGAGTTGCACGACTCTCGACGCCAAAGTCTCCATTTCGGATTTTTGCGTGGCGTAAAACGCATAGGCGTTGCCGACGAGCGTCCCCAGCACCAAAGCCAATAAAAGAGAAAACAGGCCGGCAATAGAGCCGATCATGTCTCTTGCTCGTTCGATGGAATGCTTTTCCGGGAGGGCCACCCCGAGATAGAGGCCGACCATTCCCGAAACGAATGCAAGAATTGCAGCGGCCGCGCCTATCCCGAAAGATCCCATGGGCGAGTCTCTTCGTGAGATGCGAGGAATCGCATCAATTGATTTTGGGAAAATCCCCCCGCTGGCTTGGGAAAAGAATTCAGAAAAAGGCGGCCGTCAAGGACCATGGCGAAACGCGTTCACTTTGCTCCAAAGGCAAACCAAAAACGCCTTTCGCGGTTCGACGAAGTCTCAGTCCTTGGCGATCACCGACCCGATTTCTTTGATGATCGACTGCCGCTTTGACTTGAGGACATCGACAAAACGTCGGCCAGGCGCTGGAAGCGGCTCGTTGGCGGAGAAGACCAGATTGATTGGAAAGTCCACTTGCGGCGCAAATTTACGGATGACGAATCCCGTTCGCCGATGCAGCAGCAAGGGGAAGGGATTGAGTACGCTGACGCCAAGTCCTCTAGCGACAAAATCGCAGGCGAGGCTCGCCAAGTCGGATTCGGCGACGATTCGAGGCGTGACTTGCGCGTCGGCGAAAACGCGATCAAGTCGCGCACGTAGCGAATGTCGCCTATGGACGGCGATATATGCCTCGCCGTCGAGATCGGCGGCGTGGATCACGCGCTTGCTGGCCAACGGATGGCCTTCAGGGAGAAAGCAAACGGCGGAAGTTGTGAGAAGAAGATCCGTGGCGACGCCGGAGTGCAAGACGGCGCTGTCCATCACGCCGAGAGCCCCGCGTCCCTCCGAAATTGCGTTGGGCAATTCATAAGACAGGGCAATATCGACAGAGACCGTCGTTTGGGGCTGCTGCGCGGCAAAGGACGCCACTTCAGATGCGAGATAAAGATTGGCGATGGTCGGAGGCGCGAGAATAGTGAGACCTCGCGAAGGTTCGTTTGACAGCGGATGCGCGATCTCGCCGAGCGTTTCGAATATTTTGCATCCGCGCTCATACAGAAGCAGCGCATCGGCGGTCGGCACGAGTCGGCCGGCTTCGCGATGAAACAGCGATTTTCCGAGCCGTTTTTCGATATTCGCCACAGCTCGGCTGACGGCCGGTTGAGAAACACCAAGGCGGAGGGCCGCTCCGGTTGTCTTGCGCTCCATCACAACCGCGCAAATAACCTCAATATCCCTCATCAAAGTCCAACTGCCGACCCAACCCGAAGCTCGGGTCACGAATTTAGTATCGTGCATCAATATTACCTTGATTATCTGTAATAAAAAAGAAACAAAGAAATGACTTTGTTATTTTTCTATAGGGCATCGGACGACGGCCTTGCAAACTCTATGTCGCTCACCAGGATCGCCAGATATGCTAGATGTTATAGGTAAATAAGCGAGACTCCGGAGTACGGGAAAGTTACATACAGATAAAAAATGTCATTAGGGGACGGTCGGCTCTTCAAGCCGCCAAATGCGGCGCGCATTGCCCGATAATAGTTGGTTGCGTTCGTCGGCGCTGCAACCTCGCGTGAGAGCAAGGGTCGCTGCGACCCAGGTCGATAGAGAGGCCGTCAAAGTACAAACCGGCCAATCGCTGCCCCAGACGACACGATTCCAGCCGAAGCTTTCGATCGCATGCTCGACATAGGGCCGAATGTCATCGAGTGTCCAGGTCGCGCCGTCAGCATAGGCGACAACCCCGGAAATCTTGACAGCGACATGCGGACGTCTGGCGATCTCCGTCATGTCGCGGCGCCAGGGATGCTCGATGCGGTCCTTGACCGCGGGCACGCCACAATGATCGAGAACGAATTGGACGTCTGGACAGGCGTCGGCCAAAGCGATCGCCTTGTCCAATTGATCGGCTCTGACACAAATGTCGAAAGGCCGGCGGGTGTTGGCGAGCAACCTAAGGTTTTGACGAAAATCCGCTGATTGACTGAGATCGTCGGGAACGACGTGCAAAACGCGGCGAAAGCCTTTGACGAACGGATCAGTGCTAAGACGTTCGAGGAAGGCGGGAAACTCCTCGCTCTCCGGCCGACAGGCGCTGATTGCGCCGCGCAGCAGGCTTCCCGGCTCCGACGCCAACGCCTTCACATTGTCGGTCTCGGCGTCGATATCGTCCTCGGCGACGTCGACCTCCATATGGAGGACATCGGTGACGCCGCAGCGCCGCGCTTCCGTTTGATAGAGAGCGAGCGGGTAATCGCGATCTAAGGGCTCGACAGCGGCGAGCCAAGGGTAGCTGAGCCGCTCTCGATAGATCAGGTGCAGATGAGTATCGATGAGGCTTGGCGTCGTCATGGAGCCCTCTCCCGCAGAATTACAACTCGTGTGACGCCTGAACCAGCACCGCAAGTTTCTTGCGGGTAATATCGAGAGGGACGTGACCGAAGCCGCATTCGCTGGTGAGAACGAGGCGCTCGCGCGGGAAATGTTTCAGCGCCGGCTCGATCCTCTGACGCACGACGTCGACCGTCTCAATCTCATCGCTGCGTTGATCGATGACGCCCAGCGCGAGATCGCCTTTGAAATCCCACAAAGACCACAACTGCATCAGGTCGTAACCCAAAGTGCAATGTTCCAGCGAAACCTCCTGGATTTTCATTTTGCGGAAGGCGGGCGCAAGATCCATATATTTGGTGAAATAGATCCGTTTGCGCCGCGGATTGCCGCCGCAAACGTGCAAGCCGACCCGCACATGCGAGGGCAAACCGGCGATGAGCTCATTGAGAATGTCGGCCGCCCATTCACTCTGCTCCGGAGATTCGGTCCACATAGGCTCGTCGAACTGAATATCGGTGCAACCCGCCGCAACGACGTCCTTCAGCTCCTGGAGAAGGACATCCGCCCAGGCTCGGCATAGAGCCTGATCGTCGGGATAGAGATCCTTGCGCTCATTGACGCTGAAACGCGTCAGGACATGCGGGCCGGTGACCGTTTGCTTGACGCGCACATGCGTCGGCGCTGCCGAACGCGCCAGTTTCCAGTCATGCGCGAGGTTGAAGCGTGGATTTTCTATGCGATCAATGACGCGTGGGCATTCGATGCCAAACCCCGCAGTGCCGAAAGAAAGGCGCGGCATGTTCTCAAACGTCACGCCGTCGACGCGCTTCTGGTAGAAATAGTACATATTCTCTCGATAAGCCTCGCCGTCCGTGATGACGTCGAGCCCGAGATCGGCTTGGTCTTTCGCCGCCCAGCGGATCATGTCGTCAGTCTCGGCCGAACTCAGCGTTGGCTTTTTCATCGTATCGGCGACTTGCACGGGGCGCGGATAGCTGCCGACAACGGTGTTGCGATAACGCTCAGGCATTTCAGACCTCCTTGCGACCGGCTTCGCGAAGCGCTTCGTTGATGTGAGCGCGAACGCCTTCGCGCAGCGAGCGCGGCGAAAAGCCAATTTCCTGCTCCAGCCTTCGCCCGTCCTGCCAGTCAATCAACGGGGTGCTCGGTTTTGACTCGTCGAATTCGATTTGAGCTTCCGGCAACCAATGCTTGACAGCCGCCGCAATGTCTTCGCCTGAGGCGTAAGCGCCCCCGTTATTGTAGGCGAAATGCTCGAGCTTTGGTTTCAGAGCAAGGCGGACTAATTGTTCCGCGCAATCGTCCTTGTAGACCCATGTCTCGCGAGAATGGCGTGAGAAGGGCAGGCGCGCCGTCTCGCCTTGTGCGGGACGCGAAGCGAAATCCTCGGCCCATAGAACCGATCCGCGTTTGCGGCCATGACCGAACACGACGGCGGGTCGCACGCAAGCGAGGCTGACGCCGTATTTTTCGATGTATTTTCTCGCCATAAATTCGTCGAGGATTTTCATGACGCCGTAGGTGAAGAAATGATCGGCGGGCGAACAGAAATCGTCCTCGACGACAGGCCGGTCGCCGTAGCGCGCTTGCGATGCCCCATAGACGGTCTCGCTACTGGCGAAGACAAGACGCGCGAGACGATGACGCACCGCCGCCTCGAACATATTGACCATGCCGAGCACGTTGACATTGACGCCCAGGGCAGGATTGGCCTCGACTTCCGCGCTCATCAGATAGGCGAGATGAACGCAATGCGTAATGTCGGGATGGCGCTCGAACACTGCTTCAATTGCGCGCGCGTCGGCGACATCCATCGTCTCCACCGCGACGCCGTTGAGCTTGGCGGTCACTGACGGATTCAAATTGGCGTCCGTTACGACGGTCGCAATGCCGCGGCCCACAAGATTCCTGGCGACGGAAGCGCCAATAAAACCCGTCCCTCCGGTGACCAGAAACTTCATCGCGCTCCCCCGATCTGTCTGCCGCGACCGCGGCTTTCCACTTTGTCTCGAGTCAAGGCCGATAAATTCGCGCGGAACATCTCATTGAGCGCGCCGATGATCTTAGAAGCGCTTTCCTTGGCTTTGAGTCCATCATTCAACCGCTCCGACGCCGCGCGCTGGAACGTCAAATAGCCAGCGTGGCGTGGCCGTAGCCACGCGCCTTCCAGCGTTGCGCGCGTACCGATATAAAAATGGCCGACCTCTACATTGATGCGCTCGTCCTGCCAGGCGTCGGCATGCGCAGGCTGGCCGCCTGCATCAGCGTAGAGCCCGCGCTGGACGGGCCCGCTGGCGACCCAGAAAGCAAAGTCGCTTGCGGCGGCGCGATACTGCGAAAAAGCGGAGACCGCGATTCCGGCGCCGCCAAGCGCCGAGCCGATCGGCCCCGCTGCGCCGGCTGAAGGAATATCCGTGAATGTCAGGAGACGTTCGCGAAAACCAGGCCGCGCATAGCTGACGTAGCCATAGATCAGCGGCGCGAGCGCGATGCGCGAATCCGGCGCCGCCATCGCTTCTAAAACATCGATCGGATCCTTGGCGTAGCAGGCGTCATCGATCAATCCCACAAGCTCGCGGATCATCTCGACGGCTCGCACGCCGATCTCGTCATCAAAAAGATCAGGCCCCTCGACAGCGCAAGGCGCGCCAAGATTGGCGGCGAGCGTATAGAGGGTCATCAAGGAGTGCGGCGGGCGCATCGGGCATTCGACGAGACGAATGCGGGCGAGCGCCACGACTTCGCGCCACGACGCAGGCGGCGCTTCGATGAGATCGGGCCGGACAGCCTGCACTTGCGTCGCCGCGTCGATCGGCAAAGCCCATTGCCGTCCCGCCCAAGTATAGCTTGCATAGGACGGACCGACGCTGGCCGCGCGAAGCCTTGCACAGTCTGCGGCGCGCTGCGGTTCGTCGAGCGGAGCCAATGATCCCTGCGAGGCGGCCTCGCCGATATGAGGATGGTCGATCACCATCACGTCGTAGCGGCGCGCGAGATCGTCGACAGGAAAATCTTCGAAGTCTTGAAGCGACCGGCGATCCCAGGCGATCTCGACGCCGCGCTCGGCGCGCCACGCCCTCGCCGCCGCGACGAGCGGGTCATAGCCGCGCGGATGGCTCCAAGACATGCCTTTGAGCGTCACATTCGTCATCGTCGCCGTCAGGCCTTCACCGCGGATGCAGCGCGCTTGTCGACCATCAGAATATGATCGGCGGCGAGCACGACCTCGTCCCGCTGATTGAGCACTTCGCAACGTTCGACGACACGCGCCTGGTTCGTCCGGCGCGGGTCGTCCTCCTTCGCCGCGATGGTGACGCGCGTGCGGATCGTATCGCCGATGAAAACAGGCCGAACGAAACGTAGGCGGTCGTAGCCATAGGAGAAGGCGACGGGATTGATCAGCGTCGCCGTGAGGCCGATCCCGATCGCGAACACCATCGTGCCATGAGCGATGCGTTGCCCATAAGGCGTCGTCTTCATGAACTCGGCGTCCATATGATGAGGAAAGAAGTCGCCGGTATGGCCGGCATGGACGACGAAATCGGTCTCGGTGATCGTCCGGCCATGGGTCACGCGGACGTGAC
>JASLHV010000550.1 GCA_030153205.1 Roseiarcus sp.
GTCGAGGATCCGATTGCTCAAGCCTATCGGCTCGAGATTTCTTCGCCCGGCATCGATCGTCCGTTGGTTCGCGTATCCGATTTCGAGCGTGCGGTCGGACATGAGGCGAAGATCGAAATGGCGCGGCCCGTCGATGGGCGCAAGCGTTTTCGCGGCGTGATCGAAAGCGTCGAAGCAGGCGATAATCCGCGGGCGCATATTCGTTTTGCGGCGGCCGAAGGCGAGACGACCGACATCGCATTGTCGATCAAAGACATGGGCGAGGCTCGGCTTGTACTATCGGAAGCGTTGATCCGCGAAGCGTTACGCCGTGAAAAAGCGGCCAAGAAAAACGCGAAACAAGCGCGCAAGCGCTCGAAAGACGACGAGGCGCAGAAGGCGTCTTGAACAGATGAATAGGCCGAAACGCTCTTCGAGCCGTTCGGTGGAAAAAGGAGACTTAGGCAATGGCCGTCAGCGCCAACAGGCTTGAACTTTTGCAGATCGTCGATGCGGTCGCGCGCGAGAAATCGATCGACCGATCGATTGTGCTCGCCTCGATGGAGGACGCGATGCAGAAAGCGGCGCGCTCCCGCTATGGTCAGGAGACCGAAGTTCGCGCCGACATCAACCCGAAAACCGGCGAGATCAGATTCTCGCGCTTGCTCCTGGTTGTCGAGCAGGTCGAGAACGACGCGACGCAGATTTTGCTTTCCGAAGCCCGGAAAAAGAACCCGGCCGCGCAGATCGGCGACTGGATCGCCGAATCGCTGCCGCCCTTTGATTTCGGCCGCATTCCCGCGCAATCGTCGAAACAGGTGCTTGTCCAAAAAATTCGCGAAGCCGAGCGCGACAAGCAGTACGATGTCTATAAGGATCGTATCGGCGAAATCATCAACGGCGTCGTCAAGCGCGTGGAATACGGCAATGTCGTCGTCGATCTCGGCGGCGCCGGCGCCGGCGAAGCGGTAGTCAGGCGCGACGAATTGATCCCGCGCGAAATGTTCCGACCGGGAGATCGCATCCGCGCCTATGTCTATGACGTGAGGCGCGAACAACGCGGTCCGCAGATTTTCCTTTCACGCACGCATCCGCAATTCACGGCGAAGCTCTTCGCTCAGGAAGTGCCCGAGATTTACGACGGCATTGTCGAGGTGAAGTCCGTTGCTCGCGATCCAGGCTCGCGCGCGAAGATCGCCGTTATCTCGAACGATTCTTCGATTGATCCTGTCGGCGCCTGCGTCGGCATGCGCGGCTCGCGCGTGCAGGCGGTCGTCAACGAGCAGCAAGGCGAGAAGATCGACATCATCCCGTGGTCGGCGGACGCGGCGACCTTCATCGTCAACGCGCTGCAGCCGGCTGAAGTGATGAAAGTCGTACTCGACGAGGATTCGACCCGAATCGAAGTCGTCGTGCCTGACGATCAGCTCTCGCTGGCGATCGGCCGGCGCGGTCAGAACGTGCGCCTCGCCTCGCAGTTGACGGGCTGGGACATCGACATTCTGACCGAGGCGGAAGAATCGGAGCGGCGGCAGAAGGAATTTGTCGAGCGCACCAATGTCTTCATGAACGTACTCGACGTCGACGAAGTCGTGGCGCAGTTGCTCGCGTCCGAGGGGTTCCGCTCCGTCGAAGAATTAGCCTATGTCGAGCCGCGAGAGCTTGCTTCGATCGAAGGCTTCGATGCGGACACGGCGACGGAAATCCAGTCGCGCGCGCAAGGCTATCTGGCCAGAGTCGAAGCCGAGCACGACGAGAAGCGCAAGGCGCTCGGCGTTTCTGACGAGTTGAAACAGATCGACGGCGTCACCACGGCGATGCTGGTCAAGCTCGGCGAAAACGAGGTCAAGACAATCGAAGATCTCGCTGGCTGCGCCACCGACGATTTGGTCGGTTGGACTGAACGCGGCGAAGGCGAGGCTAAACAATATCCGGGCTTCCTGGACGGTTTCGATCTATCGCGCGAGCAGGCTGAAGCGATGATCATGCGCGCCAGAGTCCTAGCGGGTTGGATCGAGGCGCCTGTCGAAGCGCCGGCCGAATCCGAGAGCGAGGTCGGGGAAGCCGAGTAAATCTTGTCGGGAGGTCAGTTTGGGCGGGCGCGCCAAGGCGGATCGGGAAGCCCCGGAGCGGACTTGCGCCGTCACCGGCCTCAAAGGGCCGCCGGAGGCGATGATTCCCTTTTGCCTCTCGCCCGACGGCGCGGTTGTGCCGGACATTCGCCGCAAGCTTCCGGGTCGCGGGGTCTGGGTGTCGGCGCGAAGCGTCATCGTCGATCAGGCGGCGAGGCGGCAAGTTTTCTCGCGGGGATTTAAGGCCAAGGCTCAGGCGCCGGCGGATCTGGCGGCGCTTGTCGATCGTTTGCTCGAGGAAGAGACGCTGCAATTTCTTTCGATCGTCAACAAGGCGGGGCTCGTGGTCAGCGGCGCTTTCAAGGTCGAAGAAGCCCTTCGCGGCGGCGCAATCCTGGCCCTGATTAACGCTTCGGAGGCGTCAAAACACGGGGTCGCGAAATTGGAACGGCTCGCAGGGACGAGCGTTGCGCGAATAAATCTTTTCTCCTCAGGCCAATTGGATTTGGCGTTGGGGAGGGCAAATGTGATACATGCAGCGCTCCGCGAGGGCGAGGCGAGCGCGGCTTTCCTGAGGAAGGCGCGACGGCTCGCCTATTATCGCGACAAGGATACGGAAATTCCGTCGGAAGCGGCGCAACCCGACGAGGGCGGCGGCGAGCCCGCCGCAAGCGAAACTGATGGCCGGGCTTAAAATCCGGCCCGTGGAAGGTCGAATGAGCGATACGAATAACAGTGGCGACAAGACTTTGAGCGTCGCGCCAACGAAAACTTTGCATTTGCCCAAGCGCCCTGTCGAGCAGGGAATGGTGCGGCAGAGCTTTTCGCATGGCCGGTCCAAGGCGGTCGTCGTCGAGAAGGTCAAACGCCGGATTCCAGGCCCGGGCGAAGCGCCGGTCCAGGCGCCGGCTCCGCTAACCTTGAAGAGCGCGCCGCCGCCCGCCGCTCCGGTGGCCAAGGCGTCGCCGACGGCCCCGGCCAAAGCGACGCCGGCAGCGCCGGCCGCCCCGCCGCCGGCAAAGACTGGCGTCGTGCTCCAGACTTTGACCGAGGAGCAGCGTCAGGCGCGCGCCCGGGCGCTTGTCGGCGCGCGAGCGCGCGAAGAGGAAGATCGACGCCGTCAAGAGTCGGAGGCGAAGGCGCGGACGGAGCGCGAGGCCCGTGAACGTCAAGAGCGCGAGGCCGCCGAGGCCCGTAAGCGCGACGAAGAGACGCGCCGCGCCCAGGAAGCGGACGTCAAACGCAGGACGGAGGAAGAAGCTCGCCGCCGTCTCGCCGGCGGCGAACCGGCGCCTTCTCCGAGCGCAACCGCCACGACAGTGCGCAAGCCTCTGGTCACGGCGACCGCGGCCGTGCGACCTGTGGTGACGCCAGAGGAAGAAGAGACGACGAAGCGGCTGATCCGCCGACCAGGTCAGCCGACCAAAGTCGTGCTTCCGCCTCGTCCGACCCGCGGCGGCGAACAACGCAATCGCGGCCGATTGACCGTCACCAGCGCGACGGCCGACGAAGAGGAGCGCATCCGTTCGATCGCCTCGTTCCGTCGTCGCACGCAGCGCCTCAAAGGGCACGGGCTCAGTGAGCCGAAGGAAAAACTGGTTCGCGAGATCGTCATTCCTGAGACGATCACTATTCAGGAATTGGCGAACCGCATGTCCGAACGCGGTGTCGACGTCATCAAGCTTCTGATGAAACAGGGCCGGATGGCGACCATCACCGACGTTCTCGACGCCGACACGGCTCAACTCGTCGCCGAAGAGCTGGGACATACCGTCCGGCGCGTCGCCGAATCCGACGTCGAAGAAGGACTTTTCGACCGACCGGACGTGGACGGCGCGACGGCGCCGCGCCCGCCGATTGTCACCATTATGGGCCATGTCGACCACGGCAAGACGTCCTTGCTCGATGCGATTCGCCAAGCGAATGTGGTGGCGGGCGAAGCGGGCGGCATCACGCAGCATATCGGCGCCTATCAGGTGACGGCGCCGAATGGGGCCAAGATCACGTTCATCGATACGCCAGGCCACGCCGCGTTTACGGCGATGCGCGCGCGAGGCGCGAGCGTTACGGATATTGTCGTGCTGGTCGTCGCGGCGGACGACGGCGTCATGCCGCAAACCGTCGAAGCGATCCGTCACGCCAAGGCCGCCAAGGCGCCGATCATTGTGGCGATCAACAAGATCGATAAGCCCGACGCCAATCCCGAGCGTGTCTCGACGGAGCTCCTGCAGCATGAGGTGCAAGTCGAGACCTTCGGCGGCGAAACGCTGGCGGTCGAAGTTTCGGCGACGAAACATACCAACCTCGACAAGCTGCTCGAAGCCATCGCGCTGCAAGCCGAATTGCTCGATCTCAAAGCTGATCCCAATCGTGGCGCCGAAGGCGCCGTGATCGAGGCGCGGCTTGATCGTGGCCGCGGTCCGGTCGCGACGATTCTGGTGCAGCGCGGAACTCTGCGCGTTGGCGACATCGTCGTCGCTGGCTCGCAATGGGGCCGCGTGCGCGCGCTCATCGACGACAAGGGCGCCAATGTCGACGAGGCGGCGCCGTCGACGCCGGTCGAAGTACTCGGCTTCTCTGGCGCGCCGGAGGCTGGCGATCGCGTCGCGGTTGTCGAGAGCGAAGCGCGGGCGAGAGAGATCACCGAATATCGCGATCGTCAGAAACGCGAGAAGCAGGCTGCGCGCGGCGCGCCGGTCCGCGCCCTGGCCGATATGATGACCCAATTGAAGACGGCCGGCCGCAAGGAATTGCCGATCGTCATCAAAGGCGACGTGCAGGGTTCGGTCGAAGCGATCGTCGCCGCGCTGGAGAAGCTCGGCAACGACGAAGTCGGCGCACGCGTCGTTCACTCGGGCGTCGGCGGCGTCACCGAATCCGACGTCACGTTGGCGACGGCATCGCACGCGGTCGTCCTCGGCTTTAATGTGCGCGCTCATAAAGAGGCGCGCGATCTCGCCGAGCACGACGGCGTCGAAATCCGCTACTACAACATCATCTACAACCTCGTGGACGATGTGAAAGCGGCGATGTCCGGCCTCCTGGCGCCGACGTTGCGCGAAGAGATGCTGGGCAATGCGCAGATCTTGGAAATCTTCACTATCACCAAGGTGGGCAATGTCGCGGGTTGCCGCGTCACCGACGGCGTCGTGCAGCGCGGCGCCAGCGTGCGTCTCATCCGCGACAATGTCGTCGTGCACGAGGGCAAGCTGTCGACGCTCAAGCGCTTCAAGGACGAAGTGCGCGAAGTCCAGGCCGGCCAGGAATGCGGCATGGCTTTTGAGAATTATCAGGACATGCGCGCAGGCGACGTCATCGAGTGCTACCGCGTCGAAGAGGTGCGCCGCACGCTTTGATGCGGCGCGTGAGAATTTAAGATCAGGGCTTTCGCAATGAGCACGACCCGCGCCGCAGAGGGCTTCGATCGCCGCGCCTTCACGGTGGACGAAGTCCTGCGCATGCAGGAAGCCGGCATTATTTCCGATGACGAGAATTTTGAGCTCATCGAAGGCGAGATTGTGCCTATGCAGGCGAAAACGCATGTTCATGAATTGATTAAATCGACGCTGAACGTGGGCTTGGTCAAAACGTTACCCGAAAAATTATGGCTTGGCGTCGAAAGCACAATGTATCTTTCGAGAAACACCTTCGTCGAGCCTGACCTTGTCGTCTATCCCAGAGGATTGAAACTCGAAGACGTCAAAGGGACGGATATCGTTCTCGCCATCGAAGTCGCCTTGACCAGTCTCGCCTATGATCGCGGGCTCAAAGCGCAAATCTATGCGCGTCACGGCGTACGT
>JASLHV010000060.1 GCA_030153205.1 Roseiarcus sp.
AGCCGCATCCGCAAGGAGACGATCGCCGCCGAAGATATTCTCCACGACATGGGCGCGCTTTCCATGATGAGCTCCGACAGCCAGGCGATGGGCCGCGTCGGCGAAGTCATCATCCGCACCTGGCAGACCGCCGACAAGATGAAGAAGCAGCGCGGCCCGCTCGCCCCCGACACGAAGCGCAACGACAACGCCCGCGCCAAAAGGTACGTCGCCAAATATACGATCAATCCGGCGATAGCTCATGGCGTTTCAAAGCACATCGGCTCGGTCGAGAAAGGCAAGCTCGCCGATCTCGTCCTGTGGACGCCGGCCTTCTTTGGGGTAAAGCCCGACCTTGTGATCAAAGGCGGCGCCATCGCCGCGGCCCCGATGGGCGACCCCAACGCCTCGATCCCAACCCCGCAGCCCGTGCACTACCGCCCGATGTTCGGCGCCTATGGCCGCGCCCGGACGGGAACGTCGCTGACCTTTGTCAGCCAGGCGGCCGTCGACAAGAAGCTCGGCGCGGCGCTGAAGGTGCAAAAGAAACTCGTCGCCGTGGAAGGCACTCGTGACATCAAGAAGAAGAACCTCATCCACAATGGCGCAACGCCTGACATCAAGGTCGATCCCGAGACCTACGCGGTGACCGCGAACGGCGAGCTGCTGGTCTGCGAGCCGGCGGAGAGCTTGCCAATGGCGCAGAGGTACTTTTTGTTTTGAGGCGGCCCGAACAAAATCAGGCGCTTTGTTTTTGAATCAAAGAATCCTGTAAATTCCCGCTTACGCGGGAATGACAAAGCGCGTTTCGGCCTCACGCCCGCGCCGCAAACAATTGTCGTAGGCTTCCGAGCAGTCCGGGCTGCTCGCGCGTTTCCCCAAGCGCGGTGAGGAATCGTTCCGCCCATCGATCGATATCGTTGGCGGCCAGATGTTCGAACATGTGATGGAACCGCTCCTTGCGTTCTGCGAGCGGCATTTCCAACGCGGCCCTGATCGCGGCGGCCATGCCTTCGATTTCGTGCGGGTTGACGATCAGCGGTCCGCCGCCGAGCTCCTGGGCCGCGCCGGCGAATTGCGACAGGACAAGAACGCCGGGATCGTCGGCGTTCTGCGCAGCGACATATTCTTTGGCGACGAGATTCATGCCGTCGCGCAGGGGCGTGACGAGGCCGACATGGGCCGAGCGGTACAGCCCCGCTAGGGTCGCGCGTGAATAAGAGCGATTGACATAGCGGATCGGCGTCCAGGCTGGATCGCCGAAACGGCCATTGATCTGCCCGACAAGCGCGCTGACCTCTTGATCCATCGCGGCATATTCAGGAACGCCGGTACGACTCTTCGGCGTCACTTGCAGAAATGTCACTTTGCCAAGCCAGTCGGAGTATTTCTCGAGAAAATGACCGAAAGCCTGGATCCGGTGCTTGATGCCCTTGGAATAATCGAGCCGATCAACGCCGAGGATGAGTCGTTTGCCGACAAGGCTGTTGCGCAACTCTTCGACCAGAGTGGATTTGACCGAATTGCGCGCCGCCCGCGCATAGACGGCGGTCGCGATGGCGACTGGAAAGGCTCTGACGCGGACTCTGCGACCGTCGAACTCGAAAAGCCCCGGCGCGCGAAACCCGCTGCCGCCGATCGCCGCGAAATAGCGACTCAAATTATCGGCGTCCTGGTCCGTCTGCATGCCGACAAGATCGTAGTGGCTGAGCGCGCCCATCGTCTCTTCGTGATGCGGCAGCGCTTCGATAATGTCGGGCGGCGGGCAAGGAATATGGAGAAAAAATCCGATCGGATTGTTGTGCCCGCGAGATCGCAGTTCTTTGGCGAAGGGCAGAAGGTGATAATCGTGCACCCAGATCACATCGTCGGGCGTGATGAAGGGCGAAAGCGCGTCGGCAAATCCGCTGTTGACCCGAAGATAGCCGCCGAAGTCGACCGAGGTGAATTCGGCTAGATCGACGCGATAGTGCAACACCGGCCAAAGAACGCGATTGGCGAAACCGTTGTAATATTCCTGAAAATCATTCTCGGAGAGATCGCGTGTAATGTAAGTACGTCGCCTGCGCAAAGTGACTGCCGTCTGGGGCGTTTCATCCGCTTTGCTGACTTTTCCGCTCCAGCCGAACCAGACACCCTCGCGCTGTTTCAGAGCGGCGTTGACCGCGACCGTCAAACCGCCCGCTTGCCGCGGTACGCCCGCGATCGGTACATTGACCCGATTCGAGACGAGAATCAGACGGGGCGCCATGCTTCCTCCCATTTAACCGAGAGCCGCATCGCCGAGTCGATGATCGCCGCCATCGAATAGGTCTGCGGAATATTGCCCCATAGCGCCCCCGTTTCAGGGTGAATATCCTCGGAAAAGAGACCGAACGCGTTGCGACGCTCCAGAAGATCGGAGAAAAGCTCACGCGCTTCGTCTCGGCGTCCGATTTCCGCGAGCGCGTCAATATACCAGAAGTTGCAGACGAGAAACGCTGTCTCCGGCCAACCGAAATCGTCCTTCGCCGTATAGCGCATGATGCGGCCGTTGCGCATCAATTCGCGACCTATCGTCTCGCATGTGCTGATGAAGCGGGGATCGTCGGGCGCAACCAGACCGAGTTCTGCCAGAAGCAAGACGCTGGCGTCGAGCTCGTCTTCGTCGAGCGCGCCGACGAAAGCGCGTTTGGACTCATGCCAAGCGCGCTTGAGGATGGTTTCGCGCAATGAAGCGGCGCGGTCGTTCCAAAGTACGGCGCGTTCGCCATTACCCAGGCGATGAGCGATTTGGCCGAGACGGTCGCAGGCCGCCCAGCAAATCGACGCCGAATGCGTATGGACGCGCTCGCGGCCGCGATATTCCCAAATGCCGGCGTCGGGCTTGAGCGCGAGGCTGAGCGCCCTCTCGCCCAGCGGTTCGAGGCGGCGGAAGAGCGCTTCGTCGCCCATACGCGGCAGACGCTCGTCGATGAACATCTGCGTCGCCGCGAGAATAGCGCTGCCATAGACGTCGTGCTGATGCTGTTCGGCCGCCTGATTGCCGATTCGCACTGGCCCTTGGCCAAGAAAGCCGACAAGATCAGGCGCGATCTCTTCGTCGAGCGGCTCGCCCGGAACAACGGAGTGCACCGGACGTAACGGCCCATCCTGATCGGCGACGATGGTCATAATATAATTGAGATAGGCCTCCATCGTTTCGGTCGCGCCGAGCTTATTGAGCGCCTGCGTGACGAAATAAGCGTCACGGAGCCAGCAATAGCGATAATCCCAGTTTCTGCCGCTGCCCGCAGCTTCGGGGATCGACGTCGTATGCGCAGCGACAATGCCGCCTGTCTCCTCGAAACTGCACAGTTTCAAGGTAATCGCGGCTCGCATGACCTCGCTTTGCCATTCGAAAGGTACGGCGAGCGTGCGCGCCCAATGAAGCCAATAGCGACGCGTATGTTCTTCGAATTCGTTGGCCGTGCTCTCGAACGCGCTGCGGAACGGTTCATCCGGGCCGAACACCAGCGTCATGGGACGCGTCAAGGGAAAGGTCTTCTCTTGCGCGACATAGGAAAGGGGCGCATCCGTATTCAATCGCAGAACCGTACCAGTCCCTTGATATCGAATGTGATTCGAGCCGATCGAGATGTCCGAGATCGTACGGCCATACGCCTCGGTCGGGCGGACCCGAATTGTGATTCGCGGCAAGCCAGCAATCGGTTGAATGCGCCTCACCAATTGCGGCGGGTGGAACGTCCTTTCATAACGATGGAATCGTGGCGCGAAGTCGGTAATTTTGACCCGCCCGCCATGCTTGTCCTCGAGCTCGGTTTCGAGAATCGCCGTATTCCGCACATAGGCCGACCGCGCATCGACGAGATCGCTGAGAATCACATCGCAAAAACCTTTTTCATCTTCCCCGGTTAGCAGACGACAGAAAATCGGATTGGAATCAAAGCGCGGGAAGCACCACCAAACGATTCGCCCCAACGGGTCGATCAGCGCGGCGGTGCGGCAATTGCCAATCAGAGCAAGATCGAGCGCCTGACCGCCAGCAGAGCGTTGACGATTTTCTTCCTTTTCGCTCATTCACCCAACCTCTCGAGCCACCCGCGCAAATCCCTGGGGCTGGCGAACCAACCCGTGACGCCGGGCAATTTTGCGCCGACCGAAAAAGCCAGGCCGCCGAGCGCGATCGCTTTTTCAAAGCCTGGTCCATCGACGCGATCGTCGGCAACAAAAATCGGTCTGCGTCCGACGAAGGGCGCCTGCGCCATGAAACATTCTATCGCTTTGCCTTTGTCGAATCCCGATAGCTTGATCTCATAGACGGCGCGCCCGCCGATCAGTTCGAGCGGCAATTCGGGATATTCCTGCATCAGATGCCGCAGCGCCGCGCAGATCTCATCGGCGACTCCGAGCTTGTAATGCACCGCGAAACTGACGCCTTTGTTCTCTGCGAATGCGCCGGGAAATTCGGTGAGAAGACGCAGCAATTTCGACCACGCCTCATCGGGCAATCGCTGCGCCGCCAGCGATCTTTCCGGCTGATCCGGCGCGTAGCGGATTTCTCCACCGTGAACGCCGCTTGCTCTGAGCCGCAAGGGATCGAACAGGCGATCGAGCTCCCGAATAGGTCGCCCGCTCACTAACGCCAGAGCGCCATCGAGTCGCTGTTCGACCATCGACAACTCGCAACGCAATGCATCGGGAACCTCGACCGCGTCAGGCGTCGGGGCCAGGTCGATGATCGTTCCATCCACATCGAGGAACAGGCCAATTGTCTGCCGGTCCAATGTCGTCGGCTGAGGCGCCGTCATTCACCAACCTTTTAATTTGAATGAAAGCCGCAACAAAGAAATCCATCGGATTGCAAGCCAATATTGGCCAAGGGCTTAATTGAACATCGTGACGAGGACGCGAGTGCGCTCTTTTAAACGATTGCTGGCGGCCAGCGTTCCGATGGTAACGCGATTGTGAACTTTTAGGAAGATCCGATGTGTAGCAAAACGCGCTGGCAAGGAAACTAGTTTAGCGGCGTCGCCTTGCGAATCAAGAGCGGCAAGCTCTGAGGTACGAAAGTGCGTGGGGATATTGGTGTGCGCCAACATCGTCCGCCCTGTACTGCCGCCTAAATCTGACGGCGGCGTACGCTGCGTGGCTCTCCGGGGTATGATGTGACAGTTTGTTTGCTCCATGACGCTTAACGCGGATCGGGCGATCAGAAGATCGACTGACGCCGTGGCGATGGAGCGCGGCGTCGGCTCATCGCGTCTCCTGTCGCTCCTATTGCCGACCGCGGTCGCTCTTTATGCTCATTTTCAGGGCGTTCAGACGATTCTTGTTCCCGCTCAAATCGAGGCGATCGATCCTGCACGCAAGATTGCGCATCTTGCGCTGTTGACTGTCATTTGCGCGGCGACCGGCGTTGCCGGCCTCATGACCGGGGGCGTGATTTCTGATTCGACCCGAACGCGTTGGGGCCGCCGAAGCCCATGGCTGGCCTTTATGGCTGTCCTTTCGGCCGTCCTATCCCTTTCTTTAGGCTTCCAAATTGAGCTTGTCCCAATCGCTGCGCTTTACGCGGCGCTCTGGTTCTCTTTAAATTTCTTCCAGGGCGCGATGCTCGCAGTCGTGCCTGATCGTGTTCCAGAGCATAAGCGAAGTCTGGCCTCTTCAATCATGGGCGCGGCTGCGCCGCTAGGCGCCTTGGTCGGCGTCAACCTCGCGGCGTTTTTCTCGGGCGAAGCCGGATATGACGTGCTGGCGACGGCGCTTGTCGCGACAACTTTAGCCTTGGCTTTTTTCGCTCCCGAACCCCTGTCTGCCGCAACAGCGACGCCAAGCCGACGCGCTCAGCTTCACAGGCTGGGCTTCGGCGCGGCGCGGCGGTCCCGGCAGAGTTTCGCTTCGCGCGACTTTTCCGTCGCCTTCGGGATAAGAGTGCTGATGTTCGTCGCACAATTCTCGATCAACAACTACCTTCTCTACATTCTGCAAGACCATATCGGAGTCGCGAATTTGCCGGGCGCGAACGCTCAGATCGCCGCCGGCGCGCTGAGTTCCTTGCGTACGATCGTGACGATTTTCACCGTCTTCGTCGCGGGTTGGATCGCGCATCACACGCCGCGGCGAAAATTATTCGTGAGGACGTACGCTGTGATCATGGCGGCGGCGATGCTCGTCCCTGTCTTGAGTCCGTCCTGGGCCGGCATGGCGGTTTTCTCCATCGTCGGCGGCATCGCCATGGGCGTCTATTCGACGATCGATCTCGCTTTCATGTCGCAAGTGCTGCCGAACAAGGACGCCGCCGGCCGTGATTTGGCGATGCTGGTGATGGCTGGCGCCGCTGCGCAATTCCTCGCGCCTTTGATCGGCGGCGGATTCATCCGGTTTTTTGGCTACGATGCGCTCTTTATTTTCTGCGCGATCAGCACGCTCGGCGTCGGCGCGGCGACATTCCTGCTTCGCCGCGTGCCTTGATGGCAAGCCGCTCAGCCGCCTGCAAAACTGCGCGGCGCCGGCGCAATCACCGAGGCGGCGCCGTTTCCGATCTGCATGATCGCAAGACCGCGGTCGGACAGGCCATCGGTCCGGAAGCGGAACACGCCATCGGCGCCGTTGAAGCCGGAAGGACTGGTCAGCACGCGATCGGAAAAACGTTCCGAGCCCTGGGTGCGGGCAAGCGCCGCCACCAACGAAACCGCGTCATAGGACAGCGTCGCCAAACGCGTCGGGTCCGAATTGAATTTGGCGTGATAGCGTTCTGCGAAAGCGTTGAAGCCCGAATTGTCTGGCGCAGCGAACCATGCGCCTTGCAACATGGAAAGGCGCAAGGTCTTCGCATCGTTCCAGACGCCGGTGCCGAGGATCTGCGTCTTGACGCCGCCGGCAGTCAGCGCGTCGTTGACTGCGGCCATGCCTTCCGCCTGTTCAGGAATGAACAAAGCGTCGATTTGGTTGGCGACTGCCGAAATCTGCGACGTGACGGTCGCGGCCTGACCGGGCGGGTAACGTACGATCGTTACGACTTTCACGCCGAGCCTGGCGGAGACACGTTCGAATTCTGCGACGGCGACATTGGCGTAGTCGCTTTGCGGCGCGAGAACAGCGAAAGATTTCTTCCCTTTTCCTTTTGCGAAATCGATGATCCGATCGACATAACCTTCCACCAAGAAGGACAGAAGGTACACGCCGTGCGAGGCGACGCTAGCGTCCGTCGAAAAAGCGATCACCGGTTTGCCGGCCGCCTTGGCCACCCTGCCGACTTCGCGAACGTCGGGTGCAAATAACGGTCCGATAATCAGATCGGCTCCGGCGCCGAGCGCCGCTTGCGCGGCCTGAGCCGCGCCTTCGGGCGTCGAATGGTCGTCAAGCACCATGAGCGTTACGTCGCTACCGCCCGATTCCTGTATCGCGAGAGCGGCGGCATTGCGGAGCGATCCTCCAATGGCGCTCGGGCTGCCGCCTTGCGTCAGCGGGAGAACCACGCCGATGCGAACCGGCCCCGAGCCAATCGTCTCGCCGACGGGTGCGCCGTTTGGGCTGTTGAGCGCTTGTGACTGCACCGGCGTCGTCG
This sequence comes from Roseiarcus sp., assembly GCA_030153205.1. GTDB lineage: Bacteria > Pseudomonadota > Alphaproteobacteria > Rhizobiales > Beijerinckiaceae > Roseiarcus. Next base: position 7,529 of record JASLHV010000060.1, read on the forward strand.
GCGCGGCCAATGGCGAATCATTCGAGCCAAAATTCATTCCGCCGCCCGTCGGGCCACAGCCGGCAAGCGCAAGCGAGGCGCAGCCAACGAAGACTGCGCTCAAAATCTTTAGAAAACCGCGCCGCCCCGGAACGGGTTGTCGCCTAGGCAGCGAGACAATCGACAAAACGCCCTCCCGGAAGAAACAATCGATCAATGATCGCGCCGCGGTCCCCTGGCAAGCGCTCGCCCGAAGCGCCCGCATGCGGCGCCGGGTGCATCGCCCGCAAATGTGGCATTTTAAGTCTCGGGTGGTAAATCGTTCCGCGAACCTTTGCCGTGGATTAGCTTGTTTTTACGCCGTATTGTTCTCTATAAGGAACGATCGGACGAAATAGAGAACGGTCCAGAGGTCGTGATGTCGCGAGGCGAATTCGAGACCGAAGTTGGAATGGAGCGCGGCGCCAGCGCCTTCACCGCTCTCGGCTTACGCGCGGAAGCTGAGCCGATCGCGCCGGGCCTACATGTCGTTGCGACCCCGATCGGCAATCTTCGCGACATCACTTTGCGCGCTTTGGCGACATTGGCGGCCGCCGACGCCGTTATCGCCGAGGATACCCGGGTCACGCGCAATCTTCTTGCCCATTACGGCGTGTCGACCCCGCTTGTCGCTTATCATGAGCATAACGCGGCTGTCGTTCGCCCCCATCTGATGGCGCGCTTGGCCGGCGGGGCGGCGCTTGCTCTCGTCTCAGATGCTGGAACCCCGCTCGTCTCCGATCCAGGCTTTCGATTGGTCCTGGAAGCCTTGGAGGCTGGCGTCGCCGTAACCTCGGTGCCTGGCCCCTCGGCTGTTCTGGCGGCCTTGGTCGTCGCCGGTCTTCCGACCGACCGTTTCTATTTCGAGGGCTTTCTGCCGCCAAAGAGCGCCGCCCGCCGCGCTCGCATCAACGAGCTCGCAGCGATTCCTTCGACCTTGGTCTTTTTCGAATCGCCGCGTCGCCTTGCCGAAATGCTGGCGGATCTTGCGGTCGAGCTTGGGCCGCGCCAGGGCGTCGTCGCGCGCGAATTGACCAAGCTCTATGAAACAACGCGGCGCGGGCCGCTTGATCAATTGGCCGCCGAATTCGCCGCCGAGGCCCCGCCCAAGGGCGAGATCGTGGTGCTGGTCGGACCGCCGTTGGAGGCCGCGCCGGTCGATGATAACGAAATCGATAAACGCCTCGACGCGGCGCTGGAAACGCTCAGCGTCAAAGACGCCGCCGCCGCGGTTTCGGCCGAGACAGGCGCGCCGCGCCGTCGCGTCTACGCCCGCGCGCTGACGCTAGTCGGCGCCAAACGTTGAAATGCCGTCCCGG
>JASLHV010000063.1 GCA_030153205.1 Roseiarcus sp.
GACATTGCGAGCGTAGGCGAGGCCGGCCGTCATGAATCGCGTATACGGCGCCGGCAGCTCGAATTCGTCTTTCGGATTGAACGCGCTTTCGATGAAGAGCGCTTTGTTGAAGCCGAAAGTCATCAACAGCAGATTGTCTTCTTTGTAGATGTAAATCTGATTGTAGAGAGATTCCTTGTTTTCAATCAGAACGCGTTGGTCTTTCGCCAAGCTTGGCGCAGGCGTCAGGCCAGCCGTTGCGGCGATAAGGGCGACGGTGAGAAAACGTTGCAAAAATGTCGTCAAGATCGCTCGCAAATTCATGGACGGCGGGACGGTAAGAGCGCCCCGCGCGCCTGTCGAGGCTTACGCATTCTGGCCGCGCTGACGCAACTGTGCGGATCGTCGCTGCTTGTCTTTCCCGCCGGCCGCGGAATGTGAAAGATCGTCCGAAGTGATTCGCGGCGCTGGCGCGTCGCGCGACTTGGCCGAGGTATGGAAGGCATGCGCCTTAGCAATTCGATTTTCGCCGCTGTGGCGACCATGGGGCTTTTCGCGACTGGAGCCGCCGCCGCTTCTTATGAATTTCTCGCCGCGCCGCAGATCAATCTCAGCCTTGTTTATCGGCTTGATAAATTGACCGGCGAGATCATCGCCTGCCAATACGGCCATAATCCCGGCAAGACCGACATCGAGCCGGGGGCCTTCGGCGTCACGGTTTGCTATCGATCCGGCGAGGGGGCCGGAAAGCAGGAGCCTGGCGACTACGGTCTCATCGCCAGCCGTCACGAACAGGAAGGCGGCGTCTTTCGGGTCGATTACCGATCGGGCTCGCTCAGCATCTGCTACCTCTATTTCCAGAAAGAGAAGCAGGGAGACCGCGAGGTCATCACCGACCAATATGTCGTCTGCACAACGCCGGCGAAATGACGGGCGGGCCGCCGGCCTTGGCGCCTTCTTGGCCAGACCGCACCCCAGGCGCGATTTGCCTTTCAGGGCCTAAGGCGGTAGGGGCATGCCGCGCGCCCCGATGGGCCGCCTGACGGAACCAATTCCTTGCAAGACGCAGAACGGCTGAAGCGCGAAGCCGCCCGTCGCGCGCTTGACCTCGTTAGGCCGGGGATGCGGCTTGGGCTGGGAACCGGCTCGACGGCGCGCCATTTCGTCGAGCTTCTCGGCGAGCAAGTGGCGGCGGGCCTCGATGTCGTCGGCGTGCCGACCTCTGAAAAGACAAAGGCTCAGGCCGAAAGCCTCGGCGTCTGCCTGACCACGCTGGAAGAGACGCCTGAGCTGGATCTGACAATCGATGGCGCTGACGAGATCGATCCCGAGCTTCGCCTCATCAAAGGCGGCGGCGGGGCTTTGCTGCGCGAAAAGATCGTCGCAGCCGCCTCCAGGCGCATGGTGGTGATCGCCGACGATTCCAAATTGGTCGAACGGCTGGGCCGTTTCGCGCTGCCGGTCGAAGTCGTCCCCTTCGGCCTGACGGCGACCCGCCGCCATATCGTCGCCGCGGCGACGTCATGCGGATGCCGCGGCGAGATCAGATTACGTGCCAAAGCGGCGGGCGATGCGCCTTTCGTGACCGACGGCGGCCATAATATCCTCGACTGCGCTTTTGGCGCGATCGATGATCCTTCCGCGCTGGCGGCCGCGCTGCAGGCGATCCCCGGCGTCGTCGACCACGGCCTCTTCATCGGCATGGCGAAAGGCGCGGTCCTCGCCAGCGCGGACGGGCTTAAAATCCTCGGCGACCTCGCCTGATTCCTCGAACGATCCTTAGGAGAGTTAAATCGTGAAGCTTCAGTCCACGTTCGTTAAGGCAGCCTGCGGCGCGCTTGTCCTGGCGACGCTCAGTTTCAGCGCCGCCCGCGCCGACGATCCGTCCCCCGCGGCGGTCGCTTCCGCCCGCATAATCATCGCTTCATCGGGAATGCAACGCTCGTTCGATCTCGTCGTACCGCAAATGCTCGCGCAGCTCGAAACCAACGTCATTCGCACCAGGCCCGAAATCAAAGACAAGCTGCACGCCACGCTGCTGCAATTGCAGCCGGAATTCTTGAAAAGCGAGGATCAAGTCACCAATGCAGCGGCGGTCAGTCTCGCCAAACGCATGAGCGAAGCCGATTTGAAGGACACGGCCGCGTTTTTCCAAAGCGCCGCCGGAAAGAAATATGTCGAGGCGCAGCCGCAAGCGCTCTCCGACATTGTCGCGGCGTTGCAAGGCTGGCAACAAAAACTGTCGACCGACATCATGACGCGCGTGCGCGACGAGATGAAGAAGCAGGGCATCGAGCTCTGATCGCATGAGTTTCGACGTCGATCTCTTCGTCATCGGCGCAGGATCCGGCGGCGTGCGCGCCGCGCGGATCGCCGCTGAGCATGGCGCGCGCGTCATCATCGCCGAAGAATTTCGCATCGGCGGCACTTGCGTCATTCGCGGCTGCGTGCCGAAGAAGCTGATGGTGTATGCGAGCCGCTTCGCCGATGATTTCGAGGACGCGGCCGGCTACGGCTGGCGGGTCGGCGAGACGCATTTCGATTGGCCGAGCCTCGTCGCCGCCAAGGAGAAGGAGATCACGAGGCTCTCCGCCGCTTATCGCGCCAACCTCGATCGCGCCGGCGTCTCGATCGTCGAGGAGCGGGCCCGGCTCGAAGGGGCGCAAACCGTTCGCCTGGCGAGCGGCCGTTTCGTCACGGCGCAGCATATTTTGATCGCGACAGGCGCCGCGTCTGACTTTCCGGTCTCCATTCCCGGGATCGAACATGCGATCAGCTCAAACGAAATTTTTGACCTGAAAATCTTTCCACAACGCCTTTTGGTGGCGGGAAGCGGCTATATCGGCGTTGAATTTGCAGCTCTCTTTGCGCGGCTTGGCGCGAAGGTCACGCTTGTCGCGCGTGCGAATAATATTCTGCGC
>JASLHV010000572.1 GCA_030153205.1 Roseiarcus sp.
GCGCCTTGCCGAGAAATTCACCGTCGTGCTGATGGACTTGCGGGGCTATGGCGGATCATCTGTCCCAGCGAGCGAAGGCGGCGTGGCCTATTCCAAACGAGAAATGGCGAAGGACGCCGTGGCTGTGATGACGGCGCTCGGCTTTCCGCGCTTCAGCCTCGTCGGCCACGATCGCGGCGCCCGGGTCGCCTATCGATTGGCGCTGGACACGCCGGAGAGCGTTGAAAGACTTGCGCTCATCGACATCATCCCGACAGCCGAGATGTGGAAGAGCATGAACGCGGCGCGCGCGATGCAAACGTACCATTGGATGTTTCTCGCACAGCCCGCGCCGATGCCGGAGACGCTTATCAAGGGCGCGCCCGTCGACTGGCTCAAGCATACGCTAGCGAGTTGGACGGGCGATAGGAGCCTTACGCCCTTCCGCGATGCGCTCGAGGCCTATAGCGCCGCTTTCAACCAGCCGGATCGCATCCACGCTTTTTGCGAGGACTATCGCGCCGGCGCGACGATCGACCGTCAGTTCGACGAGCAGGACGAAGCGGCTGGGCGGCGCATCGCAGCGCCGGTCTTGGCCCTTTGGGGCGCCAAGGGGATTCCGAGCGAAGGCGATGATCCCTTGAAGATCTGGCGGCGTTGGGCGCCCAAGGCCGAAGGCCGCGCTATTACCGGCGGCCATTTCCTGCCAGAAGAAAATCCTCTAGAAACTGCGACCGCTCTCCTGGATTTTCTCCTCGCATCGCGATGAATCCGCCGCCGGCCCCATCACCGGTCAAAACTTCGCTTTCGATCGGTGTCGCGCTTGGCGGCGGCGGGGCGCGCGGGATCGCGCACATCGCCTTTTTGGAGGCGCTTGACGAACTCGGCATAACGCCGGCCGCGGTTTCGGGCGCATCGATCGGCGCCATCATCGGCGCGGCTTATTGCGCGGGCGTCGAGGCGAAGCTTTTGCGCGAGCATGTGCTCGAGGTGGTCGGCGCGCGACGAAGCGTGATGGGCAAATTACTCCGGGCCCGCGTCGGGCGTTTCGCCGACCTGCTTCGCGGCGCGCTGGCCAATCCAATCCTGCTCGACGCTGAAATTTTCCTCGAAATGTTTTGGCCGGAGGACATGCCGAGGCGCTTCGAAGGGCTAGCGATTCCTTTTCAGACGGTCGCTGCGGATTTTCATAATCGTTCGGAGATGATCCTTTCTTCCGGTCCGCTCGCGCCCGCGGTCGCCGGTTCGATGGCGATGCCCGGCTTGATCAAGCCCGTGCAACTGGACGGACATTTGCTGGTCGACGGCGGCGCGGTCAATCCGCTGCCGTACGATCTTCTGTTCGATCGGGCCGACATTGTGATCGCGGTCGATGTCACTTTCGGCGCGTTGCGCGGACGAAAGGACCCGCGCCCTTTCGAGACTATGTTTGGTGCGGCGCAGATCATGCAGGGCGCGATCACGGCGCAGAAATTGAAGACGCGGCCGCCGGACATGTTGATAAGGCCGCCGGTTCAGCAGTTTCGCGTGCTCGAGTTCTTACGCGCGGCGCAGATCTTGCGCGCCTGCGACCTGGCGAAAGACGATTTCAAACGCGCGCTCGGTAAGACGATCGAGGCGCGGCTTAAGTGAAATGCGCGCCTCGCGCGATTTGAGAACCGCGCGCCAGCGCTTCGCCCGACATCGCCGTTTTGCCAGCTCTTTGCGCTTCGATGACTTGGATCGCGCCGCGGCCGCAAGCGATGATCAGAGAATCATCGAGAACGTCGCCTGGCTGTCCGATCCCCTCGCCGACCTTCGCACGAAGTATTTTCACGCGCTCGGGGCCGCGGCCAAAATCCATTTCCGCGTAAGCGCCCGGCGAAGGCGAAAGTCCGTGAATTTGATTGCGGATTGTTTCGGCGTTCTGCGTCCAATCAATGCGCGCTTCGCTCTTATCGATCTTCTTGGCGTAGGTCGCGCCTTCCAAGTCCTGGGGACGAAATTGCAGGCCGCCGCGTTCAAGCGCCGGCAGAGCGCGCGTCATCAGGTCGGCGCCGAGCATGGCAAGACGCTCGGTTAGCGCTCCAGATGTCATCTCCGGCGCAATCGCGATGCGCTCGACAAGCGCCACCGGGCCCGTGTCCAGCCCCTCCTCCATCGCCATGACGCAGACGCCGGTTTCACGATCTCCGGCCATGATCGCCCGCTGTATCGGGGCGGCGCCGCGCCAGCGCGGCAAAAGCGAGGCGTGCAGATTGAGACATCCGAGCTTCGGCGCGGCGAGGATCGGCGGCGGCAGGATCAGACCATAGGCGACGACGATAGCGACATCGGCTGCGAGCGCGCGAAATTGCTCCTGCTCCGCATCGTTACGCAGGCTGACCGGCGTGAAGACCGGAATCGCGTGTTGCTCGGCGACGAGGTGGACAGGCGTTTTGGTGATCTCCAACCCGCGACGGCCAGCCGGGCGCGGGGCGCGCGTATAGGCCGCGATGACGTCGTGGCCTTGACCGATGATTTCGAGGAGCGTCGGCGCCGCAAAGGCGGGCGCGCCCATGAAGATAATCCGCATGCGCGCCGATAGCATCGCCCTGTCGAGGCGTCAAAGCGGTCTTATGGGCCCTCTTCTCGCCTCGGCTTGCCTGGCTTAAGGTCGGCGCATGACGACCAGGACAGTACGCGAAAAAAACGCGCAGGGCCAAGCCAGTCGGCTGACCCTGCGCGTCTATTATGAGGATACCGATTTTTCAGGCCGTGTGTACCACGCCTCCTACCTGCGCTTCCTCGAACGCGGCCGCACCGAATGGCTACGCGAGCGCGGTTTCGAGCAGAAGGAAATGGCAAAAGGCGTTTCAATCGTCTTCGTGGTGAGGCGGCTGACCATCGATTTTCTCAAGGCTGCGACCATGGATGACTTGCTGACGATCGAGACGCGACTTGCCTTGCTCGGCGCCGCCTCTTTCGACTTTTCACAGGTCATCATTTGTGATGAGACCACGATTGCGACAGCGTTGGTCGGCGTTGTCGCCTTGAAGGGCGATCGCC
>JASLHV010000173.1 GCA_030153205.1 Roseiarcus sp.
AGGGGAGCGAAACTTAAAAACGCCAGCGCGGCAAGCGTAATCGGCGCCGCCTTTGATACCATCAGGCGCATCTGCATATTCAAATTCGTCCTTCCAAACTCTCGTTTTCAGCGCCAGCATACCACGGCCCCGATAGGCGAGGATAAGTCGGCCGCCGCATACAAAACGACCCCGCCAAGTGCCGGCAGGGTCGCAAACTTTTCTACCCATAGCGAGTTAAAATGCCGTCATTTTGGCAGCGCAACCGGGGTGTCTGCCAGCGTTGCCAGATAGGCGATCACGTCGGCTTCATCCGCAGGCGTCGGAAGGCCGTTGAACAGCATTTTTGTGCCCGGAACGAAAGCCTTGGGACTGTGCAGAAAATCGGCCAGCTGATCGAATGACCAATTGCCACCCTTCTTCTCCATGCCTTCGGAATATTTGAAGCCCGGATAGGTTCCCTTAGGCCGATTGACCACGTCCCAGAGGTTGGGGCCGACGGTCGGCGTCTTGCCTTTCTCGGAGACGTGGCATGCTTGGCACTTGTGGAAAATGGCTTTGCCGTTATCGACGTTGGCTTTCGGCAGCAAGGCCAAAACATCCTTGCTGACGTCGGCGGCGGAAGCGCCGGCTGCAGGTTGACCGCCCGCCGGCGGCGTCGCGGCTTCGGGAGCGGCGGCGGGGAGAACGTAGCCCGGCTTCTCGGGCGTATGACCGACGGTCATATCGATGATCGTCCGCGATCCGAAGATCAACAGCAGCGCAGACAGTGTGGCGCCCGCGACCTTGGTGAATTCGAAACTATCGAAATTCTCCATCTCCCTGCTCCTTGTACGGCCATCTTCCCCAAGACGCGCAATTCAAGGTGACGAGATCGATCCGCGGTATATAAGCTCGGCTGCCCTGCAAGCACGTCGTCGTTTTTGTTCGAATGTCGATAGCGGTATCGGGGCGATTTGTCACCGAACAAAAAGATTCGACTAAAGTGTCATCAGATACGGTCATCCTCATTCCCGCCCGCATGCACGCGACGCGCCTTCCCGGCAAGCCACTCGCGGACATCCACGGGAAGCCGATGATCGTCCACGTCTTGCAGCGGGCCGTCGAAGCCAATGCGGGCCGAGTCGTCGTGGCGACGGACAGCACCGAGATTCTCCAGGCCGTCGAAGCGGGGGGCGGGGAAGCCGTCATGACGCGGACCGATCATGCGTCGGGTTCGGACCGCATCTATGAAGCGCTGAGCCGGATCGACCCCGAGAAGCGTGTCGAAATCGTCGTCAACCTGCAGGGCGACCTGCCGACGCTCGATCCGGCGCTCGTCACGGACTGCATCGCGCCGCTCGCGTCTTCCGAAACGCATATCGCAACGCTCGCCGCGGTCATTTCCGAGGAGGAAGAAAAGGGTAATCCGAACGTGGTCAAGGTCGTCGGCACGCCGATCGGGGAGAACCGTCTTCGGGCGCTGTACTTCACGCGCGCAACGGTCCCTCATGGCGATGGTCCGCTCTTTCACCACATCGGCATTTACGCATATCGGAGGGCTAGTCTCGAACGCTTCGTGACCTTGCCTCAGGCGACACTTGAAAAACGGGAGAAACTAGAGCAGTTACGGGCGCTTGAGGCGCAAATGCGCATCGATGTCGCCGTCGTTGACACCGTTCCGCTCGGTGTTGATACTCCCGCCGATCTCGAGCGCGCGCGCCGCCTCATCGCATCTTGACGCTTTCTCTCCGGACAATCGATCCGCCATGTCCAAGTCCTCGGGTTCCGAAGCCGGAGCCATCAAAATTTCGTACCAGGGCGAACCGGGAGCGAATTCGCATCTCGCGGCGCGCGAGGCTTATCCATCGTATGAAAGTGTCGCTTATCCGACGTTTGAGGACGCGCTCGCGGCCGTGAAATCGGGCGACGCCACCTACGCCATGATCCCGATCGAGAATTCGGTGGCGGGGCGTGTCGCCGACATCCATCACCTGCTGCCCGATGCGGACCTCTACATCGTCGGGGAACACTTTTTGCGCGTTCGCCATCAGCTGATGGCAAAGCGTGGCGCGAGCCTTGCGACCATCAAGCGGGTGATGAGCCATACACAGGCTCTCGGCCAGTGCCGCGCGACGCTGAGAAAGTTCGGTCTGAAGCCTGTGCCGGAGGCTGACACCGCCGGATCCGCGCGGCTCGTCTCGGAGGGCGATGATCTTTCGACGGCCGCAATCGCGTCCCGCCTCGCCGCGGAGATCTACGGTCTCGAAATTCTGAAAAGCGACATCGAGGACCAGGAACACAACACGACGCGTTTCATCATTCTGGCCAAGGAGCCGGACGATGCGGAGCCCGGCGACGGACCCGTCATGACGACGTTTCTCTTCCGCGTGCGCAACGTTCCGGCGGCGCTCTACAAGGCGCTTGGCGGCTTCGCGACGAACGGCGTCAATATGACGAAGCTCGAGAGCTATCAGGAGGAGGGCACGTTCAACGCGACAATGTTCTTCGCCGACATCGAAGGCCATCCTGTCGATCGGCCGGTGCAACTTGCACTCGAAGAGCTGTCGTTTTTCTCGACGCAAACGAAGATCCTCGGGACCTATCCCGCGAGTCCTTACCGCAAGGAGGCGGCGGAGCTCGCGACGAACGGTCTCGTCGCGCTTAAGCGACCGGGTTGAGGGCACGATTTTTCCGGGAGAGCAGGGACTTACATGTGCCGTTTGCGGAGAAGGCGACGGCCTGGAAGGGTTGTACTTTTCGCCCGGGCGGGCCATTATAGAAACGGGCTGGCGGCGGACGAATTCGTCGCCAACCGGGTCAGGTCCGGAAGGAAGCAGCCCTAACGATCAGAAGTCGGGTCGTTCGCCAGCCTCTTTACTCGCTCACGAGCGCTATGTGGATCGCAAG